>NZ_CAIWNH010000191.1 GCF_903913935.1 uncultured Mucilaginibacter sp. | reverse complement strand
GCATAACATTTAATTGTAAATTACGTTTCAATGACTACATTGCAACTTTGTAACATTTCAATGACACAACCCTAAGTGTTAAAGAAGACTTAATGTTAAGAAGCAATAATTTAACTATTTGATAACCGGCGTTTTAATTTAATAACAACCCGCAGGGGTAAATTTGCGTCAATAAAATTATAATAATTACTTGAAAGCCCCGCAAGCAAAACCCGGCAAAAGGCCACTAAAAACAGCCCTGGTTGTTTTATTCCTTTTCACCCTTCAATCTGTGCATGCACAGTCCATTCCATTGATCAATGGTTTTGCTCACAACGATTACAGGCACAAGCACCCCCTTTTTGACGCGTTGAACAACGGCTACACCAATATTGAAGCTGACGTTTTTTTAAGGCGCGGTAAACTGATTGTTGCCCATATCGACCCATATTTTAAAAGACACCATACGCTGGAATCACTTTACCTGAAGCCATTGGCCGACAGGATAGCCGGTAATAAGGGACAGGTTTACACCGGATTTACTACTCCGATCATCTTAATGATCGATATAAAATCCGGGTCTGACAGTACTTATTCGGCCCTGATGGTCCTGCTCGAAAAATACAAAGATATATTATCAGGATACAACCATGGCACACTTCACCAGGGAGCCGTTACCATTGTGTTATCGGGTCATAAGCCTTATCAAATGATACAAAGTGAACAAAACCGGTATGCGTTTATTGATGAAGATTTGCGCAGGGCCAATCGTGATACCCTTGGCGCAAACGTTTACCAGATGGCAAGTTGCAAATACTCCAATCTACTTAAATGGGATGGAAAAGGTGCGATACCGAACGATGAACAAAAAAAGCTTTGTGCTTACGTGGCAATTGCCCATAAATACGGTGAAAAAGTACGGCTCTGGGCTTCGCCTGAAAATAAAGAGGTTTGGACAGAGCTGTTAAAATGCGGTGTCGACCTGATCAATACCGATAAACTGGTTACCCTTAAAAATTTCCTGAACGACCATAAAAGCATCATCGCCAGTAATAACACTTCGTCGACCCCCGATAAAGATTTAAGCGTGTTAAATTTTTAATAACACGAATTTCACGAATAAGTTCGAATTTACACTAATTCGCTTTATTAGTAAAATTGGCTCAAATTTCTATTCGTGTCCATTCGAATCCATTCGTAAACATTCGTGCCTGTTTCTATTCGTGATAATTCGAACCGATTCGTGAAATTCGTGTCCATTAAATTCGTGCAAATTCATAGTGAAAATGCCTTGAGCTTAGCCTGTGCCCAGGTTCCCCAATCCTTAAGTGCTGCATTAAGCGTTTCCTTCAGTTGCGTCGTACTTACCGGCTTGCCCTTTTTTGGTGGCGCCAGTGCCTTATCATCAACGGTTGTTTCAGTTACTTTGGTGGCAAACCAGGTAATATTCTCATGCGGCAGCGCCACACCAAGGATCATACCGGGCAAACCTGTAAATGACTCAGGCCCCCCCGAAACCGGGATCTCGATCGTGTAAAAAGCAACAACGTACACCGAATCCATTATTAGGGCGTTTGCCCTTCGGCAGGTATAACCGGCTATTACCCGGGTTTCGTCAGTTATTTTCCAATAAATCTTCCGGGTGGTATCTTTTACAAGGAAAGTTTCTTCAAAAACATTTTTATGGCATATAAAAGTCCCGGTTGCCAGGTCAGTAAAGGTGGTATTATTTTGTTTCACCATGGCATCATCCCCCCAAAAAGAGCCATAGCCAACTTCATCTTCTATTGGCGTAAACATCGTTTTACTGCCTGAAAAACTAAGGGTACTTTGTAATTTTTTAAACTGCGGCTGGTTTTTTTTGTAGGCTTCAAAAGCAGGCGCCAGGTAGCTTTCATTGTCTTTATTGATATCTTTTTTAAAAAGCGCGTACATATTTGCGGTCTTTTCGAATTCTATAACGCCCGACATCGCGAAGTGGGCATTTTGGCCAAACGAAATCCCTGTGCCTAAAATCAATATTGCCAGGGTATAAAGTGTAATCTTTTTCATCATTTTATTTTTTTGTGATCCCGCCCATTTTGTTAAAATCCCAAACAAGGGAAAGCATAAAATATCTTTTTATAGTGGTGTAGGTGTTTTGTGTTATCAGGTTGCCTGATGAAGTCCTGTCGAAGCCTGAATTTTGGTTCAGCAGGTCATTACCCGCAATAGACAGTTTTAAATTATCTTCCTTTAAAAATGTTTTGGCGAGGGAAGCATTAATGAGGGTACGGGTATAAACTGTATTAAAGGTTTCGGTTTTGCCCCTGTTTTGGTAGTCGCCGTCGGATGCTATCTGAAATTTTCCGGGCAGGTAAAAAGTAAAGCCAGCTGCTGCATTAAACCCGCGCCCGTTATTGTTGATTTGTGGCTGTAATGACGACCCGCTGATGGTATAATTAGGCCCGAAATTCAGATACAGATCATATTTTTTCTCTTTATACTTTGATGTCTGGAATTTTAGTGAGTAAGTATCTGATTTGATAAAATCCAGCGCATTGTTTGAATAATTGTAGGAACTATTACCGTTCAAACCGGCATTTAAACCAATGTTAATATCTGTTTTGCCAAGTTTGCGGTCCAGATAGGCATTCAAGTTATAGTTACTTGACGTTTTGTTTCCTATATTAACATATTGGTTAACTGTATTTCCGTTTGTACTGGTTACCAGGTTGCTTACTATAGGGTTTGTAGTAAATGAATAATTGCCATTCAGCCAGATAGATTGCCCGCTTAAAATCTTATAGGAATTGTAATAGAAATAAAAATTATTAGCAAATGATGGGGTTAAGTTGGGGTTACCAACGGTAATATTATGCGGATCGGAATTTACCGCAACTGGTTGGATCTGGCTGATAGTTGGCTGCTCTGTTCTGCCGGAATAATTCACAAAGAGGCTTTGCTGCTGCGAAAACCGATATTGAAAATTTGCCTGGGGCATCCAGTTAATAAAGTCCCTTTTAAGCATGTTACCTGAAACCAAATCCGTTTGGTTAAAATTCACGTTCGATACTTTCGTGCCAAAATTGAAAACGGCTTTGTTCTTTTTATAATTGAAAACCGCCCCGGCCTGGTTTGATAGTTCATCCAGTTTATAATCATCGCTTAAATTACCTACCTTCAAATTATAATCACCGGGCGAAGATTGATTAAATGAGGCCAGGTTTGACGTGCCATTGTTTACACCGAAGCCATAATTAAAAATCACCGAAAAATCCTTTGTCAGCGGCTCGGTATAGGTAAGGTTAGTTTTCAACGAAGTGCTTTTTACATCGGCAGTTTTATACTGGTCTATTATCGGCAAACTGTCAATTTTTCCTATAGTTATCGGGTTGTAATAGGCCGTCTTTGAATATAGGTAGCCGTTTGAAGTTGTTTCGTTTTGCGATATACCAGCTAAAAATGAAAATGTACGCCCTTTTTTCTTAAATTTTTTGGTATAAAACGCGCTTGCGTTAAATTGCTGCGTATTGTCTTTATTATCAATTTTGCGGCTGCCATTCTGTAGCGTATCAATCCCCTGCAGGCTGGTCGACAAATAGTTGCTCCTGGCATGCGAATTCTTAAGTGTTCCGTCAGCCATTATTTTCAGGTTCGAGGTAGTATCCAGTTTAATCTGGTAAGTAAAATCAAGTTTCTGGCGGAACATAAAATTATCAAAGTTTTGGTTTGATATACCATTGTAGGTCCCGGCAGTAGTATTGTTTTGTGTTAATGTGTTACTGTTTCCATTAACTTCAATAGAGCCTATTTTATAATTTGCGTTGATAGATTCTTTATCACTGTTCCATTTGCTATCGTAATGCAGGCCGCCATTCCGTGCAAGCGGTGTCCCCTGCCCGTTATATTGGCCACTAAATGAGTCGAGCCCGTCGCCGTTGCCGCCGGTTATAAAAATTTCGCCATTATCGCCAAATTGCAGGCCATCCGAACCATATTTTTGACTATCCTCCCAACCCAGGCCGGTTTTGCCATTGTTACCCACGGTTAAATACGCCGAAAATTTCTGCTTGGCTTTAAACCTGTTAAATAACAACTGCCCTTCATAATAACCATCGGTGGCAGCGCCCGCATCCAATTTGCCAAAATAGCCGTTCTTTTTATCTTCCTTTAACTTAATGTTGATCGTCTTTGTTTTTTGCCCGTCATCAATCCCGGTAAACGTGGCCTGGTCGCTTTTTTTATCATACAACTGCACCTTATCCACCATATCCGCCCGGATGTTCTTGGTTACCAATGTCGGGTCATCGCCAAAAAACTCTTCACCATCTACTAACACCTTTCCTACTGATTGGCCCTGGGCGGTTATTTTCCCGTCCTTGTCAACTTCAATGCCAGGTAATTGTTTTAGTAAGTCTTCTACCTTAGCATTGGGTTGCACCTTAAACGCGCCTGCATTGTATTCGGTTGTGTCACCTTTTATTTTCATGGCCGCGCGGGTGCCTTTTATAATTACATCGCGCAATAACCTTGCCTTTAGGAGCATATTTAGTTTACCAAAATCATGGGTGCTTTTTGTTGAGTCGAGGCTGAACTGGTCGACATAATCGGCATAGGTGGGGTAACTTACCAGCAGAATAAATTTACCTTTATGCAAATTGCCGATTGAAAATGCACCGCCGGCTCCTGCCCTTGTAAAGCTTACCAATGTTGAATCTTTTGCATTTAAAACACTGATGGACGCATTTGCCAGTTTGGCATTTTCGGCTGTGTCAACAATGTCCCCTTTTACGGAATAAACGCTTTGCGCTGACAAACGAAGTGAAAAAAGTATGATTAGGGTTAAAAATGTAATTGTGAATTTCATATCTAAGGTTTGTGCCCCTAAAATATAACTAAATACTTAGTTTTTCAAATTCTTTAACATTTATTAACATTTTTTTATCCAAAGTAAAATCACTTTATAATTCATGATGAATTTGCATCTATTTAATCAGCATTTTTTGAAATGCAATGCTATCACCCCTGAAAAGGTCGAAATCAACTACGCTGACTATGCCGTTTACCCTGGCCCTTTCGGAGTGTTGCCAGAATTTCCAGTTGGTATTGGCGCTTATAGTAAGCACAGGATGATCAAAACTGGAGATCCACAAGGGATAATCATCGTAAAAACCGGCCAGGTTTTCCTGGTAAAATGTTAAACCGGTATAAATGATGGGTGTAACTCTTGTTTTCAGGGTTATTTCTTTGATAAATTCATCCAGCTCCTGCCGCATTTTTTCGGGCGTCATACCATCCAAACGCTCAACATCTACTACCGGCGGCAGGTTACCTTTTTGCACTTTTACCGTTTGTAAAAATAGGCCGGCCTGCCACTTGCCGCTAAATTTAGGCCGAAAATACTGGTAGGGGCCACAGGCGATGCCAGCTTTGTTGCATTCGCGCCAGTTGCGCTGAAAATAAGGGTCGACTTTTAAAACACCTTCCGTGGCCTTGATAAACGCAAAGCTGACGTGCACACTGTCCTCCTGCATTTTTTTTACCCGCTGCCAGTCAATCCTGCCCTGGTAGTAGGAAACATCGATACCATGTATTTTGTAGTTTGATGGGATGCGGATATGAAAACTTTTATAAGTGCG
>NZ_CAIWNH010000190.1 GCF_903913935.1 uncultured Mucilaginibacter sp. | reverse complement strand
CCTGCAAGCCCGATATCAAAACCCCGAAGCCTACAAACGGGGCAGCTGATTTTTCGAGGTATATCTCTATTGGTAATTCACTAACGGCAGGGTATGCTGATGGCGGCCTTTATTTAGCCGGACAGATGAATTCATATCCGTCTATCGTAGCCAAACAAATGCAATCTGTTGGCGGTGGCGTATTTAACCAGCCATTGTTCAGCAGCGACCAGGCCAATGGCTCAGGGTACCTGCAATTAGCAGGGTTTAGTGCTGCTGGATCTCCGAATCTTGCTCCGGTAACTAATAACCTGGCCATTAGGGGGCAAATCGCTGTTCCCGGATTTGGCAATGTAACTTTATATTCTAAATATACCGGCGACATCGAAAACTACGGCGTACCCGGTATTAAGTTACTGCAGATCACCTATGCACCTTATGGTAACCTGAATGGTTTTTATGAAAGGCTGCTGCCCCAGGACTCGCCTAATAATACCATGCCTTACCTCGCATTTATTACCGCCAAGCCGTTTACCTTCTTTTCAAACTGGTTAGGTAATAATGATGCACTCGGCTATGCAACTTCAGGCGGCGCAGGCGATGTATTAACAGACCCAAATACTTTTGCATATCTTGATAATTTGTTAATTGGGACTTTAACAGCCAAGGGCGCTAAAGGCGTTGTGGCTACCGTTCCGGATGTAACTTCCATCCCTTATTTTAACACGGTTACTGTAGGCGCTATTGTTGCAGGCGTGCAACAAGCAAATCCGTCAGTAAAGGGTATTTATATTAATGCGCTGGTTTCCGGTACAACTTATGCGCCGAGGCTTGCTACTGCAAGCGACCTGATCGTCTTAACTTTCCCTACCAGCAAGATCGGTGCCCCGGTAACTACTCCATTCGGGCCGCTGCCTTATGGTTTAACACCGTATACTCCGGTTGACAATCAATATGTGCTGGATGAAAATGAAGTTGCCTTAACCCGTGCCCATGTTGTTGCTTTCAACAACACCATTAAATCTGTGGCTGCGGCACACGGCCTGGCTGTATTTGATGCATACACATTCCTTAATAACGTAAAACAGTACGGATTGGTAGTTGATGGTGTGGGCTTTAACTCAGGCTATATCAGCGGCGGTATATTCTCGTTAGACGGTGTGCACCTTACTCCGCGCGGGTATGCCATTGTTGCCAACCAGTTTATTGACGCGATCAACGCTAAATACGGTTCAAATATCCCTGAAACCAACGTTGCCGCCTACCCGGGCGTTAAGTTCCCATAGGGTAAAGTCCATGGTCAATAGTCCATGGTCCATAGTAAGAAATAGTACACGAGAAGCTCCTGATAAAACTCCCGGGGCTTCTTGCGTTTTGTATCTTTTGTGCTGTTCCTCCTGAACACCTTTTCCCCGAAAACCTTCACGATTTAAACCCGAAATCTTTGTAATAAACACAATCATATGTCGTATTTTTAATAAAGCAAATGGAAATCGCAAATAAAACGGATCCTACCCCTGCCGGCGGGTTTGCCGGCCAGGATGCCAGGCCATCGTACTGGCTTACGCGCTTTGTGATCCTTCGTTTGCTGGGTTTAGTGTACGCAGTGGCTTTCCTGGTGGCGGTTAACCAAATTATCCCATTGATTGGCGAAAACGGCTTGCTTCCCGTAGGTATTTACCTCAAATACCTCGGCATTGCCTATGGCTCAGCCGGTGGGGGTTTTGTGCGGTTGCCTACCGTTTTTTGGTTCTGGCATTCGGATATGGCGCTGCTAACTGTTGCCTGGGCTGGCTTTGTGCTTAGTTTGATAGTGTTGGCCGGATATGCTAATGCCCCGCTGCTAACGGTGCTATGGTTTTTGTATATGTCTATCGTACATGCCGGGCAAGACTGGTACAGCTACGGCTGGGAGATCCAGCTTACTGAAACCGGCTTCCTGGCTATTTTTTTATGCCCGCTGCTTGACATGCGCCCCTTCCCCAAACGCCCGCCACCATTTCCTGTTATCGTTTTGTTCCGCTGGCTGGTTTTTCGCATCATGCTGGGCGCCGGGCTAATTAAATACAGGGGCGACAAAATTTGGCGAGACGGCACGGCCCTTTATTACTATTTCCAAACACAGCCAATCCCCGGCCCCTTAACCCGCTGGTTTCACTTTTTACCGCATTCGCTGCTTAAAACCGGGGTTTGGTTCAACTGGCTGGCAGAACTTGTTGCACCATGGTTCGTTTTCGGTCCACGGCCGGGGCGGCATATCGCAGGGGGCATCATTGTCTTGTTCCAGTTAACGCTCATCATCAGCGGCAACCTCTCGTTTTTAAACTGGCTCACCCTAATCCCGGCGCTGGCTTGTTTTGATGATGGTTTCTGGGCAAAACTGCTTCCCCTGGTACTGGTCCGAAAGGCCGCTGCCGCAGCGGAAACCGCCGAAGAATCGAGCCCCATGCTTACCATGTCGTGGATCGTCGCCGGGATTATCGCCCTGCTCAGCATCCAGCCGGTGTTAAATATGTTGTCGCCGGGGCAGGTGATGAACAGTTCTTTCGACCCGCTCGATCTGGTAAATACCTATGGCGCCTTTGGCTCAGTAGGGAAGGAGCGCTACAACGTAGTTTTTGAGGGTACCGCTGACGATACCACTGGCGGCAAAGCACATTGGAAACCTTACGTTTACAAATACCTGCCCACACAGCCTGATAAGGCCCCGCCGCAAATTGCGCCTTACCAGCCGCACCTCGACTGGCAGATGTGGTTTGCAGCCATGGGCACTGCCGGACAATATCCCTGGACCTATAACCTCATTTATAAACTCCTGCATAACGATCCTGGTGCGGTAAGCCTTTTTGCCGCAAACCCCTTCTCCAACCGGCCGCCCCGGTTTATCCGGGCAATATTATATCGCTATCAATTTGCAAAACCCGGCAGTCCGAAGGGAATATATTGGACAATGGAAAAGCTTGGAGATTGGATCCCGGTACTTTCTAAGGATGATGCGCGCTTGCTGAAGTTTTTGCGGAGTGAGGAATGGGTGAAATGAGGGGGTAACAAACCCTGAAAAGTGATTTCCAGTGACGTATTACAACGGTACCTAAGCCGAATTCCGCTTCCCTATCCTGGCCAACAAATTTATTAGCGGCGTGGCATTTGGCAATTTGCCAACCGGTAACGATGAGCAGGACACCCGGCTCTTCCAGGTATTTCAGCCAGGCTACGGCGCCGGGTTAAGGGTGTTGTTTAATAAAGCTACCCGCACCAACCTCGCCCTTGATTATGCCTTCGGCAAATTTGGCAACAGGGGTTTCTTTTTAAATTTGAATGAATCGTTTTAGGGGGAGCAACAAAATTGCATGCCATCGCTGTATGTAAGCAATAAATAACGCTGGCTTTGCACAAAATTGATACAGCAAAAAGTATCCGTAATCAATTTTTTACAAAACAGCCGTGTGAAGTTTTTAAACATTGGATACCGTATGGATGTGGTAAACTAATCGTTAGACAAGGCAATAGGCGCGGCGCGTCGACATCTGCAACAACTGCTGCTATGACGGGAAAAAATTATTCTTTATCGTATTGTTTTTTTGAACAGTACGTTTATAGAAATAGCAGCAAAAAATAAAACATCCGCCTATGTTTTTCGTTTTTAAATTATTACCTAATAATATTTAATTTCGCAGCCGTATGAAATACGCCATAAAAATAACTTTACTGGTATCGCTTTTGTTGATAACCATAAGTGCACAATGTCAAACAAAAAAAGTGTTTGCACACTATATGCTGAGCATTGGAACGAGGGATAATAGTTCGGTAGAAGGATTTAAGCAAGATGTGAGAGAGGCTATAGCTAATGGTGTTGACGGATTTG
>NZ_CAIWNH010000189.1 GCF_903913935.1 uncultured Mucilaginibacter sp. | reverse complement strand
GTTTTGTTAGCCTAAAAGCCAAATAAATAATTAATTTATAATTCTTATAAAATTACTTGTGTAAACAGTACACACTATTTACATTAGTATCAACGCCAATAAGGGTTTTTACGTTGGCCAACAATTATATAATACCTAATATTTTTATAACATTTATTGATTTGGTGATGCCCCTTTTTTAGGGTATAAGCTATGTTGTGAAGTGGTGATAAGTTTAAATTTATTATTGTTATTAGTGCATATTAAATGATAAAACGTTTACATTTTTTCTTTTTCAATTGTTTAGCTATTGGAGGTCCTTCTCACCAGGGCCATTGCCAATTTCTTTTGGCTGAAGTCAATTTCCGACCGCCGATATAAATAAATCCAGTTTTTAATAAAAGTCTTAAAATCAAATAAATTAATCAACTAAATCTCAATCTCATGTTTAAAAGTTTACTCCTAAAGGGAAGAACATTGTGCCTGCTGTTATGCTGCATGGTTTCTTCATTGGTAGTTACAGCCCAAACAAAACACACAGGTAAAGTTATCGGAGCCGATGACAAATTACCTGTTGTTGGTGCGTCCGTAAGGATAAAAGGCACCAACACTGGCGCAGTAACTGATGTTAACGGTGACTTTACCTTAAGCCTAAGTCCCGGCAATGTAATTGTAGTAAGTTACATTGGTTATGTTTCTCAGGAAGTAACTGTAAGAGGCAGCGAATTTGTTACTATTTCGCTTCAGCCTGCTTCAAGTTCACTTAATGAAGTTGTGGTAACAGGTTACACCACACAGCTTAAAAAGGACATCTCCGGATCAGTTTCCGTAGTAGATGTGGCCGATGCAAAAAAAATACCTACAACCAGTTCCGAGCAATTACTGCAAGGTCAGGCTGCAGGTGTTACCGTTGTAAATAACGGTGCTCCAGGCGCCCCAAGTAACGTTTACATCCGTGGTATTGGTAACTTTGGTAACACCAGCCCTTTGTACGTTGTTGACGGTGCGCAGGTTAATGACATTTCATTGATCAACCCTAACGATATTGAAAGTATCAGCGTATTAAAAGATGCGGGCGCAGCAGCTATTTATGGTGTTGCGGGTGGTAGCGGTGTTGTTGTAGTAACAACCAAAAAAGGTAAAGCCGGTAAAACTACAATCAGCTATGATGGCTGGTACGGTGACCAGGAGCCTTTAAAAGGAAACGTTTGGCACCTGATGAATCCTGAGCAACAATCAGAATTGGCTTTCAGGGCTAATGACAATGCAACTGAAGGTTTGTATCCAGGTGGCCCGGGTGTTATCCCAACATATGGCTATCATGGTTCATCTGCTGCTGGTTCTTTCGGAACTGCAGGCGTAACCAACGATTCAGGCATCTTACAGTACTACAAGTTCGACGCTTCAAACCCAGGTAGCGACTTCCTGGTCCAGAAATTTGCAACAGGTGCAGGTACCGACTGGTTCCACTCTGTATTTAGTTCAGCTCCTGAAATGCAGCACAACATTACTGCAAGCGGCGGTGGTGATAAAAGTACATTCCTGTTCTCTTTAAACTACTTAAACCAAACAGGTACATTATTAAACACTTACGAAAAAAGGTACCAGGCCCGTATGAACTCTAACTTTAAAGTTAATGATCATATTCGTTTTGGCGAAAGCGGCTTTGCTACTTACAGGGAAAATCAGGGTGGATATCCTGGTTCACAGCAGCAGGAAGGTGGCTCAATTGCCTACACTTACCGCGAAATGCCTATTATACCAGTATTTGACGTTGGAGGTAACTACGGCGGCGGTTATGACGGTCCGGGTGGCGAGCCACTGGGTAACGGTAGTAACCCATACGCTATTGCTGTTAGAAACGGCAGCAACCACGCAAGATTCGTATATGTAGAGGGTAACATGTTTGCTGAAGCTGACATTGCCAAATACTTCACCTTGCACACCAACTTCGGTGGTCGTTTGTACAACCAGTACTATAACGATGTTACTTACAATCCGTACGAAAACTATGAAAGCCATAACAATCCAAACGGAATTGACGAAAATGAGCAGTTCAATAGTAACTATAACTGGACAAACACCATCCAATACAAACAAACTATCGGCAAACACAATATCCAGGTATTGGCCGGTTATGAGCAAAAATACAGCACAGGCCGTTATTTTGGCGCTTCAAACACAGGTTTGTTTTCACTTGACCCTGCTTACGCGCAGTTAGGCGATGGTACTGTTAGTTCAGCACCATACAGCTCATTGCAACAACCAGTGGGTATCGAATCATTCTTCGGTAAGTTAGATTATGTTTACGATGGTAAATATATCTTAGGCGCTTCTGTACGTCGTGACGGTGTATCGTTGTTCTATCCTGGTAAACAGTGGGGTACTTTCCCATCAGTTTCACTGGCATGGCATCTTTCTCAGGAAGATTTCCTGAAAGGAGTTAGCTGGATCACTGACCTGAAACTTCGCGGAAGCTACGGTGAAGCCGGTTTCTATGGTAACACACCCGGTGGTAACCCTTACAATGCATTTAATTCAGGTGCAGGTTCATCTTACTACGGTATTGGTGGTGGTTTAAGCCAAACCCAGCAAGGTTTCTACAATAGCTATATCGGTAACCCTAACACTACATGGGAAAATGATAAGTTAACCAATATTGGTTTGGATGCGTCGTTATTTAATCATTTAGACCTGACAGTTGAATATTACAAAAAGGAAAGTGCCGGCTTGTTATTCCAGGCTTCATTGCCAAATACTGTTGGTGGAGCTACTGCCCCGGTTGTTAACATTGGTGACGTTCAGAATAAAGGTATCGACATCTCTGCCACTTATCATGACAGGATCAACAAGGACCTTACTTTTAGTATAGGTGCCAACATAACTACTTATAAGAACAACATTACCAAAGAAACCGGATTATCTAACTTTTTTGACTCCGGTAATAACCGTGACAATCCAATCGTAAGGAACCAGGTTGGTCATCCTATTGGTGAATTCTTCGGTTATATCGTGTCTGGCGTTTACCAAAATGCTTCACAGGTATCAAGCCTTCCAGGTTATGATGGTGCTGCTCCTGGTTCATTCATCTATAAAGATGTTGACGGCGATGGCAAGATCACTCCAAACGACCGTACTTTCATGGGCAATCCAAACCCTAACTTTACTTACGGTGTAAACCTTAACGTAAGCTACAAAAGGTTTGATTTTACAGCAGTATTGTACGGTTCACAAGGAAACAAGGACTATAACTATACTGAGTACTGGACAGATTTCTACAGTACCTTCCAGGGTGGCAAAAGCCTTAACTTGTATAACAACGCTGCAATTGTATCAAATGGGGTAGTAACTAACCCAAGTGCAAACCTGTCAGCTGCTTCGTTCTCTCAGGCTTTAGGTTCAAGTACTACCAGTTCATACTACGTACAGGATGGTTCATTCCTGAAATGCCGCGTACTTTCTATTGGTTACGCGTTCGATCCGCTTTTACTTAAAAAGATCGGTTTTGATAAACTGCGTGTTTATGTACAAGGAACCAACTTATTTACTGTTACCAAATACACCGGCTTAGATCCTGAATTGGTTTCTTCGTTGGCTAATAATGGTGGTGGTGCTCCTTTGGGTATAGATTATGGTGCTTATCCAGGCAACCAGAAACAATATATTTTGGGTGTTAACTTAACATTTTAATTAATTAAAAATAAAAAATTTAGAGTTATGAAAACTTCTTATGGTAAATTCATCGCCCTGGGTTCTCTGGTTGCGCTTACACTAACCTATTCGTGTAAGAAGCTCCTGAACCAGGCACCGGTAGGGTCGTTAAACGGCTCGGTACTGGCCAACAAGGCTGGTCTCGACGGCCTGCTGATCGGCGCCTACTCCATGTTGGATGGCTATGGCCAAACATCTACTGAATGGGAATCGGGTATTGATAACTGGATCTATGGTGGCGTTGGTGCAGATGATGCTTTTAAAGGATCTAATACAACTGACCAGCCTACTGCGGTTCCTATTGAGAACCACACCATCGACCCTTCAAACGAGTATATCTCTGAAAAATGGTCGGTATTTTACAATGCTGTTCAGCGTGCAAATGACGTGATCCGCGAATTGCCTCAAATAAAAGATGGTTCGGTATCCCCGGATTATGCAAAAGAAGTAACAGCCGAAGCGAAATTTTTGCGCGGTGTGTTCCACTTCGAATTGG
>NZ_CAIWNH010000188.1 GCF_903913935.1 uncultured Mucilaginibacter sp. | reverse complement strand
TTTTGACGGAGGCTAAAGGCATATTTGTTCAGGTTTATATAATTTAATAACGTGCATTTCTTTAATTCTTTATAATTATGAATAAAAGATGCAGGCAGGTGCTGTTTTCCATAAATAAATATTGTTTTTTTATTCCAATATTTTATGTCATTGAAAAAACCGTAGGGGCGACCCTTGTGGTCGTCCTGAATATCAACAAAATGACGGTCATTATTGACATCAGGCGATGTACCGTAAAAAAGACACGGGGCACCAACGTGCAAGGGCGACGTTCAAGGGCGACCACATGGGCGACCACAAGGGTCGCCCCTACGTTATTTTTGCAATTTCTCCAGCTTCCGGATGCTCCGGTAACAGATATACAGCGGGAAAAAACCAAAAAAGCCAAAGGAGCAATCAATCATCCGCCAGTAAAAGGGGATGTGGCGGATAGGCCCTGCGATAAAGGCCAGCGGAAAAACCATTACACAGGCGATCATCCCGAACTGTAATATCCAGATATTTTTTACCGGGTTGATGAGCGGCCCAATAAATGCCGTTGCGATCACCAAATGGCCAAAGGCCAGCCAGTCGGTACCATAAGCCAGGTAAGGGTAGCTTGCGTTCGTTACCTTAACTGCATTATAAACTGTATTGATCCAGTTGCCCAGTGTCGCGGGAAATAAAGCAGAGTTGCGCGATAAAAACGCCAGTTCCGTTTCAATAGGAAAAGCAGTGATGCCGCTTAATGCCAGGCCAACGATGAACAGCACCAGCCAGATCCTGATCTTTATTTGGAGTTGTTTTTCGTCCATCAGGTTATTATCAAACAAGTTTCAAATTCTTCAAATAATCCAGATTCACCTTAGCGCTTTGCAGCGGCGTTTCGTGGTAAAAACGGCTTTGCTCCACAAAAAAATATTCCATGCCATTATCCAAAGCAGTAGAGAGCAGGTGCGGGTAATTAATAATGCCCTGTCCCAGATCACAGGCTGATTCGTCTTCGCTGCCTGCCGGTAAACGCTCCTTTAATACATCCCGCAGATGGCACAACTTAAAACGCGGGCTATATTTTTTGATATAGGTTTCCGGATCCTGCCCTTCGGTAACAGTATAGTAATAATCCATCTGGAAGTCGACAAATTCCTTATCGGTATTCGCCAGCAACACGTCTATCGGCAGTTGCCCATCAACAGGTTTGTACGGATAATCGTGCGGGTGATAGGCAAATTTCAGGCCGTTTTTCTGGCAAATAGCGCCATAGTCATTAAACTCGACGGCTATTCTTTTAAATGCTTCAATGTCCTTTTGCGGTCCTTTCCAGGGATAGATCAGGTATTTCATGCCGATATCAGCGGCCAGGGCGGCCGTCTTTTCAAACTCTTCTTCATTGCCGGCAAAATGGCTGGATATAAGGGTTAAGCCGTTATCATTCGCCAGTTTATTAAACTCCTTATTACTCATCCCCCAAAATATGCCCTTATCGCCGCCATAGCTTTCAATTTGGGTATAGCCCATTTTACCAAGTTGCGCCAAAGTGCCCGCCGGGTCTTTCGCCATATCCTCATTTACCATATAAAGCTGGATGCCGATAGCAGGAAGTTTTTTTATGGGTGATTCCGCAAATAAATTGCTTTTGAACAACGGGAGCGATAAAGCCAGCAGGCTGGTGTTTTTGATGAAAGATCTGCGCGTAGTCATTGTGATTTGTTCAATATATTAAGGCTGAAGCCGTTTTGACTTTTTCTTTTACCGTGTTGGCAACGGATTAAAAATACATACTTTTCATCATTGGAGGGCCATTTATAAGGCGGATAAATAAAAAAGGATTAGAAACTCCCCTCTTGAGAGGGGGGTGCGCCGGAAAGTGTAGTGGCGGGGGTGTGTTTGCCAGCATGCGGCTTAACACACCTCTTCACCCCTCTCAAGAGTGGAATCGCACAGGCCCGGCTCTAAAATCCATTTCCTTCCATTATTTTTTTATCGCTGGCTCGCTAAATATTCCCTTTTTTCATTTCCTCCACCGCATGATGCGCGGCCCTTGCCGCAAAGGCCATGTACAAAATTGATGGACTTTGGTTACCGGTACTGGTCATACAGGCCCCGTCGGTTACAAAAACATTATTGCACAGGTGCATCTGGTTCCATTTATTGAGTAAGGATGTTTTAGGATCGTTCCCCATACGGCAGCCACCCATTTCGTGGATATCCAAACCCGGCGCCTGGTGGGTGTCCTTTTTAGTGATGTTTTTTACCCCCGCTACCTCCAGCATTTCGGCGCTTTGTGTTAAAAAGTCGGCAACCATTTTATCATCGTTATCATCATAACCAATGGAAGTAATGAGTTGCGGGATACCCCAGGGGTCTACCTGATCGGTGCTCAGGCGCACATGGTTGCTTTCTTTGGGGATGGTTTCACCCTGCATAAACATCCCGGCATACCATGGTCCGGGTTCGGTGATGGCGTCTTTATAATTGCCACCAATACCGTCAGCCCCTTCTTTATACGCAGGCCCGCGGCCGGAAAAAACAAAGGTTAAAAAGCCTCCCAAATAATCAGTATCCTGCTTATGCAGGTTACGGTAATTGGCAATGATAGGATTGGTAGGATTACGTCCGAAATAATACCTGTCTTCAAACCCTTCAACCGTTCCACCAACGCTGGCCCGGTAATTCTGGAAAGCCATAAATTTACCAAGCAGGCCATTGTCATTACCCAAACCATTCGGGAAACGGTGCGATTTGGAGTTGAGTAAAATCAAATTACTATTTAAACATGCCGCGTTTAAAAATATCACCCGGGCATAGTAAGTAACTTCCTGTTTGGTAATGGCATCGATTATTTTAACACCTGTTACTTTCCCTTTTTGCTCATCATAAATAATGGAATGCACTACTGAATGCGGCCTTACAGTTAAGTTACCTGTCTTTTTCGCCCAGGGTAACGTTGAGGAGACCGAGCTG
Source organism: uncultured Mucilaginibacter sp. (assembly GCF_903913935.1). GTDB lineage: Bacteria > Bacteroidota > Bacteroidia > Sphingobacteriales > Sphingobacteriaceae > Mucilaginibacter. Next base: position 15,441 of record NZ_CAIWNH010000188.1, on the reverse strand, counting down.
AAATAGCCTCCAAAGGGGCAGCCACGATAACAAAGGTCGCGGGCATAGCACTTGTCGCGGCCTTGTTGTTTGTGGACCTCCTGCGGGCTGGTGAGCTGTGCCCAGCGGGTACGCACCATAAACCTGTCTTTATAACGGGCACTAATTTTACGCTGAATTTCCTGTTCAACACAGCTCATTTCAAATGGCGGCAAGTATTCTCCATCCGGCAGCGCTTCCAGGCCGTCCTTGCCACCGCAAATACCCGCGAACTTTTCCACATGCGAATACCATGGCGCAATATCTTCATACCGAATGGGCCAGTCGATCGCATAACCATACCGTTGAGGTGCCGAAAACTCAAAGTTGCTCCAGCGCTGGCAGGCCCGGCCCCAGGTGATGGATTTCCCGCCTACCTGGTAGCCCCGGATCCAATCAAATGGTTTTTCCTGGATATAGGGATGTTCCTTATCCTTCACAAAAAAATGCTGTGTCGCCTCGTCAAAAGCGTAGCACTTGCCCACTACCGGGTTTTCTTCAAGGATCTTAGCGGGTTCCTGCAAACGGTGCTCAAAATCCCAGGGATCTTTCATCGCTGTAGGATAATCCTTGATATGTTCCACATTCCGGCCGCGTTCAAGCACCAGGGTTTTTACCCCGAGGTCGCATAATTCCTTGGCTGCCCATCCGCCGCTGATACCTGAGCCAATAACGATGGCATCGTATGTAGTTGTTTCCATAATTGCGTTTTGCCTCACCTAAATCCTCTCCAAAGGAGAGGACTTCAACTTCGCACTTTTTTAGGCCCACTGGTTTTTAAGCCCTCTCCTTTGGAGATGGTTGGGTGAGGCCCTTCTAATTCAAAAATATCTCATCCAAAAATACCCATCCCGGCTGCTTTTTAACAGGGTCCCAAACTGGCAGGTTTTGTATCGGTTTGGCTATAATTTTTAAGCAAGATAATTTCCCGGATGCTGCCAATTTACAATCCATTCCCTTCAGTGTAAACGGATCATTTTTCTCAGGTACCGGCGGTTTTACTGTGCTCAGCAATTTCAAGTGAGCTGCATCCGCTCCGCCCCAAACTTCAATCCCGATGGGCAAAAATATTTGGCTGCCCATATTGCGCATGCAGTTCAGCGTAACGGTGTGCAGGTCGACAGGTTGCTTAAATTGCAAATAAACCACCAGGTCCTTTTGCGAGCCGATCCATTTACCATTGCCAAAGTTGTTGCCTCCAAGGTCTTTATCAATCAACGTTTTTGCACCATCGCCGCTGTATTTTTCATTCGGACCGGCTATAAAACTGATGCTATCAGGCGTATAGGTGCTTTTATAAAAGTTTACCTGTAAAACGTCGCTTCCATACCAGCCCGGCTTATAAGCTTTTGCTTTGATGTTTGTATTTTGGGCAATGATTACTCCCGGTTTATACAGCATTGATTTCACACTGTCAGGGTCGGTACCATCCGTCGTATACCGGATCTCAACTCCCTTTATCGGGTGCACCAGTTCAAGCCCTACCGGTTTGGTGATCACAAAAGCAGTGTTTTTAACCTGCGGATCATTGAGCTTGATCGGTTTGCCATCGTCCTTAAACCCTTTTATAAAATCGATTTTGGGATTACTTTTTTGCAGACCGGCAATTTCATTTTCAGGCAGGCCCGTATCCCACAGGGCTACTTTGGTCAGGCTTTTCAGTTCAGAGATCGCTTTGATACCTTGCAGATCTAATTTTGTACCGGCCAGCGAAAGTGTCCTCAGGTATTTGAGGGATGATAATACTTTAAAGTTGGCGCCCGTTACATCTGTAAAGTTGAGGTTTAATATCCGCAAATTTACAAACCCGGCAATCGTTTTCAATTCAGCATCTTTTACCGGCATTTTGTTCAGGTCAAGTGATACCACCTGCTTTTTGATGCCGCTCAAATCTTCCAGCATTTTGGGCTGATAGGTTTTTTTATTGTAGATATTAACGCCAAGTCCCGGTGAATTTTGCGCCCATGGATAGATTACCCGATAATTATTGTTGAGCTGTTTGATGACTTTGTCATCCGCTGCCGCGAAATCAAATTGCTCTTCTGTTTCTTCCACCGGTTTTAAATAGTTTGCAGCAATCACTCTTAACGAATCGCTGGCCGGTAAATCGATCACCTTCCTTTTAAAATCAGCGTTTTCCTTTATCCACAGGTACAGCAAATTCATTTCGTCCGCTGTTAACTGGGGTTTGCCCGACGGGGGCATATGCTTTTTTTCGCCATCGGGCATGTGGATGCGTTGCAGCAACAAACTCAATTGCGGCTGGCCGGCAACAAACAGTTTGCCATCTTTACCACCTTTCAGCAACGCTTTTTCATCCGTCAGCCTCAGGCCACCTTTTGTTTTATCCGGGTTATGGCAGCTATTACATTTGTTTTCAAATATGGGTTCTACCACATCCTGAAAGACAAGCGCTTTATCAATCGGTACCAGTTTCTTTTCCGGATGCCAAACCGGCGCCAAAATAAAATTCTCGCCGTGAGTTATATCCGCCCCGTAGTGCCCGGCAATAACAAGGCAAAGCACCACAGCTACCGCACCCGACCTGGCAATTTTTTGGTTATACCAGCCGGTACTCCTGCACCAGTAAATTAAAGTCGAAACAAAAACAACTATTACCCCAAACCATTTATGCCATTGTACGGTGTCGCCGTCATAGCCCTGCTCCTTTGATAAAAACAGGCCCATAATTGCTGTCACGCCTGCAAACAAAGCGCCGGTAAGCCATAAATAGGAGGTAAAATCCTGGTATAATTTTTCCGTACTGAATCTTTCTTTAAACCTGAAAAACTCCAGCACCATCGCCATAATTAATACCACTATTGGGAAATGGATGATAAGCGGGTGCATCCTGCCCATCGGCTGCAGCCATTGCGGGATAACAATGCCCCCGCCAAATAACAGGAAAAAGATGATAAATATATTGAGGGCAAATAACAGGTTCTCCGCGAAACCCTGGTAACGTGTTTTTATCATCTTTTAATATAACTAATCAATAGCAGGTTTTTAACGCAGAGATACAGAGGAGGCGCAAAGATCACTGAATTTTAATTGCTGATTTATAAAATGTTTTAGTTCAGCTATCATGTAAACGCGCCCTATTTTCTCTCTGTGCACTTTGTGTCTTCTTTGTGGCCTCTGTGGTAAAAAATCTCCGTAAATTAAACCCTCGTAAATTTATAAGGATACCCCTTTCCCGATGCCCACTGCGCCACGTACAAATTCTCATCGTCATCCACACAAACATCATGCGGGTTTAAAAATATCTTGTCAGCCTGTGCCATTGGCTGCAATACGCCATCCTTATAAACCGGTTCGGTACCGCCTAAATTGGATACAACCTTATTGTTTTTATCCAAAATAGTAGTAAAACCCGAATTTTCATGGTTCAAATCCGGCGAACGCAATACCGCAGCGTATAAATGATCGCCTTTTATTACCGGTCGGCAAACGCAAGCCCCCGGTAGTTTGATGATCTCTATCAGTTTACCATCCAGGCTGAACCGTTTAAAGCAATTACGCGTACGGTCGGTAATTAAAAGGGTTGGCGTTGCCTGCCTGCGGTCAATCAGGATCCCATGCGCGTTATCAAAATGTTCGTCGCCATCTCCGCGGCCGCCCCAAAAATTAATCAGCTTGCCGTTTTTATCATAATGCATGGTATACTGCGCACCGTAGCCGTCTGCAATAAAAATATCGCCATTGGTATCAACAGTGGTTTCCGTTGGGATAAACTCTTCCGCTTTTTTATACACCCCGGTTTCCAGCGGCACATCAATCGTCATTAAAATGCGGCCATCCATGGTGGTTTTATAAACCTGGTGTTTCACGGTATCGGTTATGAAAAGGAACTCCGTGCCGTTCTCATTCACCAGAGTCAAGCCGTGTGCGCCAGGGAATTCATGCCCCCAGGTATCCAGCAGCTTGCCTGATTTATTAAAGATCAGCACATTGTTCTTCGTCTCGTTAGTTAACAGCAAAATTCTGCCTTTCGAATCCTGCACCATCTCGTGGCAATCATTCACCGGGTTTTTCATCGGGTCGGCCTTTGCCCAGGCAGTATCCATGCGGTAACGCATATTGCCATGACCATAGACAGGTCCATCGTTTTTTGCCAGCAAATCCTTTGTAATAAAAAATGCCGCCGAAAAAGCCGCTGTTTGTTTGATGAATTTTCTTCTTTCCATAATTTTAAGATTACACCGATTATTTTTTTGATTGCACCGATGGATTATTTTGATTGCCGATGTTAAATCGGTGTAATCAGAAATCAATCGGTGAAATCCCTTAAACTAATATTCCCTTCACCACGTTGCCCGCTACATCTGTTAAACGGTACCTGCGGCCCTGGCTTTTGAAGGTTAATTTTTTATGGTCGATACCCAACTGGTTCAATATAGTTGCATGAAAATCATGCACATGCACCGGATCCTTAATAATATTATACCCAAACTCATCAGATTCGCCATAAACCAAACCCGGCTTAATACCACCGCCTGCCATCCAGATGCTGAAACAGCGCGGGTGATGGTCTCGGCCGTAGTTGGCTTTTTCCAGTTTGCCCTGGCTGTAATTGGTCCGGCCAAATTCGCCGCCCCAAATCACTAAAGTTTCGTCAAGCAGGCCGCGTTGTTTAAGGTCTGTTACCAATGCTGCCGAGGCCTGGTCAACATCTTTAGCCTGGCCGGCCATTTCCTGCGGCAGGTTGCTATGCTGGTCCCATCCCTGGTGATACAATTGCACAAAGCGTACACCGTTCTCCGAAAGTTTGCGTGCCAGCAAACAATTTGCTGCATAGGTCCCCGGCACCAAACAATCCGGCCCATACATTTTCACAATATCATCCGGCTCTTTGGATACATCCATAATCTCAGGCACTGCCGATTGCATGCGGTAGGCCATTTCGTATTGCTGTATTTTGGTGCTGATCTCCGGATCACCAAATTGTTTGTAGGATATATCGTTTAATTCCGCCAGTTTATCCAGCATTTTGCGGCGGTCGCGGCGGTCAATCCCATCCTGGTCGTTCAGGTATAAAACCGGGTTTTCGCCGCTGCTAAACTGTACCCCCTGGTGTATGGAGTCCAAAAAGCCATTGCTCCACAATTTTGAGTAAACGCCCTGGCCATTCCCCTTACCTTTTGACAGCAAGACTGTAAAAGCAGGCAGATTTTGATTCTCGCTACCCAGGCCATAGCTCACCCATGAGCCCATGCTCGGGCGGTTACCCTGCTGTGCCCCCGTTTGAAAAAATGTTAAGGCGGGGTCATGGTTGATCGCTTCGGTGTACATCGACCTGATGATACAAATATCATCCGCTATTTTACCGATATGCGGAAACAGGTCACTCACCCAGGCCTTTGATTCGCCGTATTGTTTAAAATCATAAAACGAGCCTATCAGCGGGAATGATTTCTGCTGGGCAGTCATACCAGTTAATATCTGGTTACCGCGCACAGATGGCGGCAGTTCCTGCCCCATCATTTCCCTTAGTTTGGGTTTATAATCAAAGGACTCCAGCTGTGAGGGCGCACCATCCTGGAAAAGATAGATCACCCGTTTAGCTTTAGGCGCAAAATTGGGAATGCCAGGTACAAAATCGGCTTCACTGTCTGACCCTATTCCGCTGAAAAGGTCAGGGATCAGCAATGAACCAAGCGCCATGCTGCCCAGGCCTAAACTCAATCTTGATAAAAAACGCCGCCTGTTAACATTAAGGCGATGCTCTAAAAAATCTTTTTCCATAGATCAGGTTTTTGTGATCGCTTCTTCTAAATTATAAATAGCATCCACCACTTTCATCATCGCCGCCAGGTTAACTTTATTTACATTTTCCGGCGAGGGATATTCGCCCACGTTAAGCACTTTCCCGGCCGTTAGCAAATCCATTGCTTTGAGTTCTTCATTATAATAACTATCCAGTATTGCCTGTTCTTTTTCGTTGGGTTTGCGGCATATGATCAAGCGAAACGCTTTGTAAATTTTTTCCTTTGAGCTGCTTTTATCCTGCACCAATTTGGTGGCCAACACCCTCGCCGCCTCAAGTACGGTGGGGTCGTTTTCCATCAACAGCGCTTGAAGCGGCGTATTCGTCCTTAACCGCTTCACTTCACACTGATCGCGGTTGCTGGCGTCAAAAATGGCCATCTCTACCGGCGGTACGGTGCGCTTGATCAGTGTGTACATTCCCCTGCGGTACAGATTATAACCATGTACCTGCCTGTAATTAGCCAATATCCCACGGCCTGAAGTCGCGTTTTCCCATAAGCCAGCCGGCTGGTAAGGATTTACACTTTGGCCGCCTATCGTTTTGTTCAGGGTCCCGCTGCTGGCTAATACCATATCCCTTACAAATTCGGCCGGCAGCCTTGAACGCGGGCCACGTGCCAGGTACGTATTGTCAGGATCGACTTTTAATTTGTCGGGGCTTACTACTGCCGATTGCCGGTAAGTTGCTGACATCACCAGTTGTTTTACCAACCTTTTGATATCCCAGCCATGGTCCATAAAATCAACCGAAAGCCAGTCCAATAATTCCGGGTGCGAAGGCAAATCGCCCTGCATCCCAAAATCCCCTGAACTTTTTACGATCCCTTTGCCAAAAAATTCCTGCCAGGTTTGGTTCACAAAAGCACGGGCGGCAAGCGGGTTTCTCCTGCTGAATAACCATTCCGCCAAACCCAGCCTGTTTTTAGGGAGGCCGCTATCAAAAGGTAATATAGCTTTTGGCGTACCGGGCTGCACTTCATCACCATGGGTGTCATAGTTGCCCCGTTTTAGCACATAAGTTTTGCGATAAACCTCGCTGTCGCCCATAACGGAAACAATAAGTTTCCCGGTATCCTGTTTATTTACAAATTTGAGTATGCCTTTTACATCATCATTGGTTACCTGCATCATCGGCCTTTTTGCATAAGTCTCAGGCCCGCCAACAGTACTCTGTATGCCTGGTTCTTTTACCTGGTTAAAAAAAGCAAACAGCTGATAATATTCCTTTTGTGAAAATGGGTCGTACTTATGGTCGTGGCAATGCGCGCATTCAATGGTAACCCCCAGCAGCGCTTTGCCAAAGGTGTTGGTACGGTCGGTCACATAGGCTACGCGGTATTCCTCATTGATCACACCACCCTCTTCCGTAATCTTATGATTGCGGTTAAAGCCTGTTGCCAGTAATTGTTCTTTGGTGGCATTGGGCATCAGGTCGCCGGCCAACTGCCAGCTTACAAATTTATCGTAAGACAAATTCTCATTAAACGCATGGATCACCCAATCCCTCCAGGGCCATTGCGTGCGGTAATTATCATCCTGGTAACCATGCGAGTCGGCGTATCGCGCCACGTCCAGCCAATGCAGGGTCATTTTTTCGCCGTAAGCCGGACTTTTCATCAGTTCGTCGACCACTTTCTCGTAAGCATTGCTGCTTTTATCCGCCAAAAACCTATCCATCATATCCAGTGAAGGCGGCAGACCTGTAAGATCGAAACTCGCACGTTTTAAAAGGCGTTCTTTATCCGCTTCCGGATTAGGTTTCAAACCATATTGCTCCTGTTTATGAAGAATGAAATTATCTATCGGATTTTTCGGCCAGGCTTTATCCTTAACTTCAGGCAGGGGGGCTACTTTGGGAGGTACAAATGCCCAATGCTTTTCAAATTTGGCGCCCTGTTTTATCCATTTTTTTACCAGGTCAACCTCGTGTGGCGTTAACCGCTTTAGGTTTGAGTTCGCCGGCGGCATCATTTCGGTAGTATCGTTGGTGGATACCCTTCTGAACAGTTCGGACATTGCCGGGCTGCCCGGTACCAGTACATGCGCATTGGGATCATCCTTTAATGCTTTAAAGGCGCTTTCGGGCATGTCAAGCCTTAAACCGGCCTGGCGTTTGCTGGCATCCGGCCCATGGCATTTATAGCACTTATCTGAAAGAATAGGCCGGATGTTAAAATTGTAGCTTACCACATCCGGCATCTGCTCATCAATATTTGAGGGATGATTGCAGGCCCAGAGCATACACAAAATGCTTCCAGCACACAAAATCAACAACAGGTATAAATGCCGTCGCATAATTTAGTTTAATAATGAGGTATTACCGGTTTATAACAAAAAATAAATTTATAAAATAAAATGTGAATTCAACATTCCTAAGAAAGATATTACAAAAACATTTTTAAATTTGAATTGAAACCTTAACCAAAATTCAATGAAAAATGACGACCTGCCCGACAAACCACTAAGCGATGATCCTGAAGAAAATCTGCGAATGGAAAATGAATTGCTGCGCCTAAAACTAAAAGCCGAACTGGGCGCAGACTCTCATCATATCTCCAATATCGACCCGGGGATTGAAAACGAATTCCTGAAAAACGTATTAGCCTTTGAGCAGAATTTCGCCAATGCAAAAGCAGCAAAAGTATACGACCTGGTTGGTAAACCTGCCTTTATAAAAGCGGTTGACTTGACAGATGAGCAGGTAGAAGCGGCGTTGGAGGAAATCTCTGATCTGCTGTCCGAAAATAACATTGAAATATATTTTGGCGACAATGATGAGTATGATAACCGTACCAAATACCAGTTTATTACCGAAGAACTATTTGATCACGAAACCACCTTTATGCCAATGCCGGGCATGACGACCTGTTTTGATTATGAAGAATTTCATCCCAATCACAAAAAGGATATCGAAAACAGGGCGATGGGATTTTTGTCTGAATGGTTTAAAAAAAGCCTCAATGAAAAAAGCTGGGAGCTGGCAAATGAATTTATTTTGCCCGACCGGCAAATATTAAGCAAAGCCGACGTTGCAGCACAATTAACCCGCATTTTTGATTCCTTTACAGCTTTCAAAAACGAGAAATATAAATTCTTTGACGTCGGCTTTCAATTGACTGATGGCACCGGCATAGGGCATGCAGAAGGCGGCGTGCGTTACGATGCAATTTTAGAGAACGGCGAAATTGTAAAATTTGGCGGCCCCTTTAAGTTATATATGACCTATGAGGGCGGTTGGTGGTGCATCTTTCATATAGTTTTTCCGGGGTTCGAGTATTTTTGATGCAGCCCGGCGATTTCATATATTTGATACAGGCTTTCGATTGTGTCATCGAACCGCTTTAAAACCTCCTTCCTATGAAACGCTTTTTCCTTGCATGGATATTCTTTTTTGCAATAACGGGTTTACTTTCCGCAAAACCGGGGGCCTTTATCACCAATCCGCCTGCAAAAGCCTTACCGCGAATTGCTATAGCAGGGCTGGGTATAGAATCGAGTACCTTTTCGCCTGCGCTTACAGAGGAAGCCGCCTTCCACGCAAAATATAGGGCCGACGTTTTCTCTAATTACCCGTTTTTGAGCGTTGATTCATCACTTCGCCGTCGTGCTGAATGGTTCCCGGCATTGGTGGGCCATGCGTTGCCGGGTGGAGCAGTTACCCGCGAAGCCTATGAATCGCTGGTAAACCAGACCCTTGATCTGTTAAAAAAGAATGCCCCCTATGACGGTCTGTTTTTTGATATCCATGGCGCAATGAGCGTAGTCGGGCTCGATGACCCGGAGGGCGATTTTATCGAAAGGATCAGGGTGGTGATTGGCAAAAAAACGATCATTTCAACATCAATGGATCTGCACGGTAATGTCTCCTGGCGTTTGGCCGAAAATACCGACCTGATTACCTGCTACCGTTTAGCGCCGCACGAAGATGCGATGCAAACTAAACAAAGGGCTGTGGAAAATTTAATCGAAAGAATTGTAAGCGGCAAAGGAAAACCTGCTTTCAAAGCCTATATCCCGATCCCGGTTTTGCTGCCCGGCGAAAAAACAAGCACCCGTATTGAACCCGCAAAAAGTGTATACGCCGCTGTGGCGCCTGCATCAGTACAGCCCGGCATTATTGATGCTGCCATTTGGGTAGGATATGCCTGGGCCGATGAACCTCGTAACCATGCAGTAGTAATGGTAACCGGCGATGACAAAAAAACAGTAACCCAAACTGCCGAAAAGCTGGCGCAAACCTTCTGGAATGCCCGTGATGGCTTCGCATTTGTAGCGCCCACAGGTACCTTATCCGAAGCAATTGACCAGGCTCTGGCCAGCGATAAACACCCTTTTTATATCAGCGACTCCGGCGATAACCCAACCGCCGGCGGCGCTGGTGATGTCACCTGGACCTTAAAAGAAATTCTGGCCAGGCCAGAATTTAAACCAGACAACAGCCCTTCGCTCATTTACGCGTCAATACCCGGGCCTGAATTGGTAAAAAATGCAATTGCCGCAGGTGTGGGCAAGCATGTGGAAGGTTACATCGGCGCGAAGGTAGATGCCCGCTACGCACCGCCCCTTTTTATTTCAGGAATAGTAGAATCAATAGTAAAAGGTGATATTGATGCTGAGGTTGAAGTGTCTGTAAAAGTTGGCAGTGTGCACATCATCGTCACCCAAAAAAGAAAACCCTACCATCATGAAGCGGATTTCACCCGGCTGGGCCTCAATCCACGTAAAGCGGATATCGTGGTGGTAAAAATCGGTTACCTGGAACCTGAATTATACGCAATGCGGGCCGGCTGGATCCTGGCGCTCACCCCCGGTGGCGTGGACCAAAATTTAGAACGGTTACCCTACAAGCGGATTCAGCGCCCCATGTTCCCCTTCGATAAGAAAATGGCCAACCCGGATCTATCTGCAAAGCTGGTACCATCTTCGGATGCGTTGTAATGCTGTTGACCGGTAATAATGCAGAGTTTGAAATAAGAAAGCCGGCAAATTTAACTTACCGGCTTTTTTAAGCTATGGGCTAATAAGCCCGGATCTTGTAAAAATCATCTTAATTACGGATTGATCATCCTGATAAGGCTGTTGCCTGTATCAGCTACAAATACCCTTCCATACTGGTCAACAGCAACACCCTGCGGGCTGTTAAAAGTGGCAGCAGTTAATGCACCGTTTCCGGAGCCCTGGGCTCCGGAACCTGCGTAAGTACTTACTACGCCCGCCGGAGTAATTTTGCGGATCAGGTTATTATTTGAATCCCCAACAAATAAATTCCCGCTGGCATCAACGGCTATACCTGCAGGCCCGTCAAACGAGGCCGACGTGCCGGTACCGTTTGCTGCGCCGGCTGTACCGCTGCCCGCGATAGTGCTTACGGTACCGTCAGGCAAAATTTTACGGATCAGGTTATTCCCTTTATCTGCAACATACACATTACCGCCTGCGTCAACCGCCAATGCCTGGGGTTGATTAAATGTAGCGGCAGTACCTGCGCCATTGTTGGAGCCCCTGACACCCGTGCCTGCTAAAATAGTTTTTACGCCTTTTGATGTTATTTTAAAGATGACGCTCAGGCCGCTACTGGCCACGTAAATATTGCCGCTGGGATCAGCGGCAGTGGCCACCGGCGAGCTTAAACCAGTGGCAAAAGTAGTTGCCACGCCGGATGTATTTATTTCGCGAACAGCGCCATTAGACTGATCTGCTACAAAAACATTGCCGCTTGCATCAGCACAAACACCTGCCGGAAAATTAAAACTAAGAGAGTCTTTACCATTAGAAAATCCCGGAGAAGTAGTATGATTCAATGAGTTTACAACTCCCTGGGGCGAAATAACGCGTACCAGATTATTTTGTTTATCGGCAACAAATATAAACCCATCGATGCTTATCCCTATCCCCGTAGGGAAGTTGAATTCAGCCTGTGCTTTTGTACCGTCAGACGCACCGGCCGTGCCGCTGCCCGCAAATGTGGTGACCGTAGGCGTGTTAACAATCGGACCAATGGGTTGTGTAGCAGTATCGCTTTTTTTACTGCAAGCCGAAATGAAAAATGCGGACGTTAAAAACAAAATAAAAGGTCTTTTCATATTTAAATATTAATTTAATAAAGGTAATTCTTTTGTGTTTAACGCTTTTAACGTTTTAAACAAAAGCATTTTATATAATTTGGTTTATTGGATTACGTGGCCGGCTATCAAAACGCGACAGTTTTTAGCAATTTAAAAACGCCTGCAAATAAATAATATTTTCAGGCGTTACCGAAATTATTGTTGGTCTTCTTTTTAAAGGGTTGTTTCAATTTAAATGTGACCGGGCGCGAACCTAAATCCGGGTGTATAAAAAAGCCTTCAGCAAAAAGCTGAAGGCCTGAATTTTTTAATTTATTAGGGCAGGTTTAACTGACCTTAGTATTTCCTTTCATTAAAAGTTTAACGTCAGCTTGGTAAATATCCGCATACCGTTGAAACCCATTTGAACAGCTTCAAACGGTCCGCCCGATTCGCTGTCGCCAAATGAACTGCCCGTAAGCGGGTTAACAGAGCCTTTGATCACGTTGGTATCCGGGTGTACATTAAATAAGTTATCTACACCCACCGTCCATAACACGGTTTTGTTAAGTTTTAACGATGCATATAAATCCGTCGTAATTTTCGGCGAAAAATCGAAAATTTCCGGTACCGGTGCGCCGGTTGCATCCAATGCTACGTAAGGGAAGAACGGATCAGGCGCATTTGCAGGGGCGCTGGTTTCGCCAAACCCAACTCTTTTACATCGCCATAATAAGTAAACCGGGTGCCGAATGAAAGCTTTTTAACGCCGTATTCAAGGTTGAGGGTAAATTTGGCTTTTGGCGCGCTTGCTTTCAGGAAATATTGCTCCCTGTCTGAAAAGAAAGTAGCACTGTCATAAGCAGAACCCTTAAAGGTTGATGGAATATTGATCTTGTCAATCGTAAGTCCCTGAATATTACCGGCTAATAATGCGCTGAAGTGGCTGCTTTCCCAGCGCTTTTTGTAATCGATCACAAAATCAATCCCTTTGTTGGTGGTGTTAACCGCATTAGCAAAAAATTGTGCATCACCAATCCCCTGGGATGCTAATATGTTATTCAGTTGGGGACCGAGGGCCGAATCACCCTGCGCGTATAAACCGGAAATAACGATCCTGTTTTTTACCTTGATCTCATATGCATCAACAGTCACTGCCAACTCAGGGGCCGGCTGCCAGGTAAATCCTAAACTGTAGTTGGTTGAGGTTTCCTGGGTCAATTTCGGAATGCCCGCGGTCCTGGCAACATCAGAATAATTAGGAACCAGTTTAGTATACACCAGGTTACCGCCAATTACAGTAGTGTTGGTATTACTAAAGTTGAGCTGTTGAAGCGAAGGCGCACGGAAACCTGTGCTAACTGAACCACGTAAGTTAAAATTGCTGGCAACTTTATAACGGGTAGCAAATTTCTGGGTTGAAACAAAGCCGAAATCAGAATAATTCTCAAAACGTTCTGCGATATCAATTACCCACTTTTTGGTAACATCAAAGGATAATTCAGTGTAGGCAGCTTCATTTGTTCTGTCAACTACTGAGGCATCGCTTGGCTGGTAACCAGGGTAGCCCTCGGAACCTGATGCCTTGGTAGTACCATCCGGCAGCGTGGCAGAGCCCTGCAAATAAGAGTTCAACTCGCCTGCATACAGCTGATAGCGCTCGTACCTGAATTCAGTACCGAACGAAAGCTGTAATCCCTGTCCTATGCCTTTAAACCTTTTGGTGATATCACCATTAAAGGTATTTTGTAAAAAGTTAAAACCACCGTCGTCAAAGCGGGTTTGTATGGGCTGGCCCGGTACATAAGGCAATGAGGCATTAAAGGTTTTATTTCCCCAGTAATGAAAATCATTTCTACCCACGTTATTGCTGAAATCCCAATCCCAATCGCTTTCAGTAGTGCCTTTGAAACCGGCAGCAGCTGACAGATCTTTGATATAAACATCCTCCTCCGGATCATAATAAACGTTATTCGGATCATATGGTGTGCCCGGAGGCGCATCAACTTTCATGATGCCCGGAACGAAAATAAGGTCGCCATTGGCGTCTGTCGGAAATTTAGTCGGATTTTGACGCAAGCCATTGTTATAGTTCCAACTCCTGGTATAGGCATAAACATTGGAGTGTTTATAGTTATAGCCGCCAAATGAGTAAAAGGTGGTTTTTGTGCCTTTAATCGGGATCTCCAGGTTGTACATGCCGCCGCCTGATACAACCGATCCGTCGCCAAATGCACGCCGCTCTCGGGCTACCGGTTGTGCTTCCAATGTATTTGGGTTGGTTTGCCAATTGGTATCGCGTATCGCCCTGAAGGTTTTACCCTGATTTTCATAATTGGCGCCAATATTTAAAAAGCCGCCGTTTTTTCCAATTGCAAAACCATAGTCGGCACCAATAGATCCCGTTTTACCATCAAATTTACTGCCGGTATAGTACCCGTAAGGATCAACATTGTTTAGCGTGTTATATTTCTGGTCGTTATACCCGCTAAAACCGCCGGTAACATTCAGGTGGTTAATATCTTTTTTCAAAACGATGTTGATAACGCCCGCGATCGCATCCGACCCATATTGTGCCGAAGCCCCGTCGCGCAAAATTTCAACGTGATCAATTGCCGCTTCCGGAATAGCGTTTAAATCTGTCCCGCTGTTGCCACGGCCGCGGGTGCCTACCTCATTCACAAAAGCCGACAGGTGACGGCGCTTACCATTCACCAATACCAGGGTTTGGTCGAAACCAAGTCCACGTAAACTGGCAAAATCAATTGCATCCGAGCCGTCGCCGCCACTCTGTTTGTTATAGTTAAATGACGGAACAGCCTGGTTCAGCTGGCTCATAAGGTCGGGCTTAGCAGTAGTCTGGTTGGCCTGGTTTGCATAAACCACGTCCACAGGCACTGCCGACTCCATTTTAGTCCGGCCTGCTCCACGTCCACCAACAACAACAACCTCGTTTAAGGCCGATGCTTCAGAAACCAGTTCCACGTCCAATACTACATCGGCATCAATTATGGTAACTTTTTTAATTAATTTTTGATACCCGATGTAGGAGAAAGTAACCGTATAACTTCCCTTTGGGAGTTTAACGGAATATTTACCGTCAACATTGGTGATAGTGCCGCCAACGCCGGATACGCTTACTGACACACCGGTCAGGGTTGACTCCTTATCAGAAACCTTTCCTGACAATAAGCCTTGTGCTTGTACGCCCGCTACCGTTATGAGCAGCAGCAGGACAATTAATTTGAGAGTTTTAATGTAAAGTTGTTTCATTTTTCCTGGGGTTTAGCATGGAATAATTCAATTAATAGATCAGATTTTTTAGCAATAAAAACATTTAATTTTTGAGATTTCACCTAAAGGCATAGATGGCCAAGCGCCATTTAAATAGGTGGCAGCCTATTTTTCGACGTATACTATGTTTTCGGGGAAACAGCTCCGGGGGAATAAAATGGCCTGTCACAGAAAAAAAAATGTAAATATTGCACCATAGTTTTGTTGTTTAGTAAAGTGTTTTTGTTAATTAATCGGTAAAGTAGAAAATATTTTTAATATTTTATCATTTAATTAAAAAAAATACTGCTTTTGATGTGAAGATTTTAACAAAATG
>NZ_CAIWNH010000187.1 GCF_903913935.1 uncultured Mucilaginibacter sp. | reverse complement strand
TTACCTGCAGACAGTTTATACCAGGCATCTGTTACCGGCAAATTACATCGCAATTTTATGGGCTATACCCACCAGTACACCGAACTTATGATCGGGCTTGGTGTATCATCCATCAGCGATTCGTGGTATGCTTTTGCCCAAAATGTAAAAAAGGTGGAAGACTATATTGAATTGGTAAACCAGGACAAGTTACCGGTATTTAAAGGGCATATTTTGACAAGGGAAGACCTTGTTATTCGCAGGCATATTTTGGATATAATGTGCAAAGGCGAAACCAGGTGGAATTATCATAATGAACCTTTTGAATCTATATTCGCAGGCATCGAGCGGCTGCAAACGCTTGCAAATGACGGACTTATTGAACTTAATTCGTGGAGCCTTAAAGTAACGCCGGAAGGTAAACGTTACCTGCGTAATATTTGTATGGCGCTGGATGCCAGGCTTTGGAAAAACCAACCTACTTCGCAGCTCTTCAGTATGGCAGGTTAGCTATGCCATAAAACCAAATTTTTACAGGCAATTTACCAGATAAATATTTGGGCTCGCTCCGGGGCAAACTTACGTCATAAAAAAAGCTGTTACCCTGCCAGGCAACAGCTAAAAAAATTAAACTAAACAATTAATGTTAAAAAAACCGATTAAAAATCAACAGCATCGCTATATGCTATCTTTTACCTAAATCAATTATTACAATACAAATATAACATGCCTTTGCTGCCAAAAACATGACCTTAAACAGTCAAAAACATGATCTGAAGCACTTTTTCAAAAAACGACCAGCATAAAAAAGCTGTTGCATTAATGGCAACAGCTTCAAATCAACATTAAAAATTTACCTTATCAAAACTAAACAAACAATCAAATTAAAAAGATGATGAGCACGAACGCATCAATTAAACAAAAGGCAACAACTGAAGTAAGGGCACGCGCGGGCCGATCCAAACAAGCAAAAATATTAGTAAAAAATGCCAGGCAACTACCGGCAATAATGCTAAAATGAGCGTGACAGTACGTTAACAGTAATGCCACCAATGGAATAAAAAATACAGATTGAACAACAATCCGGATATATACCCACTTGGTTTTGCTTATTGAACTTTTATCCCCCAAAAAATCAAATTCTCTAAAATACCTGACTTCCAGGGACCTGGTGCTGGCTTATATTCCCAATAAACCGGCTTGTGCATCCTAATTGCTCTCATCTTCTGATTTATTTTATTAACGTAAAGTTGGGCAATTTTACAACGCTAACACATGATGTCACTCCGGTCAAAATATGATCATTATCATTTTGTTAAATCATTTGCAGGGTTTCACATGCACTTCGAAAAGGCAAAAAGAGAGATCAGAAGCCACTTATATTATTCTTCAAATTCGAACAATTGCCATTTTAACGGCAAACGCCAGTGGTCGGGTTAAACACTGCGGGGCTTAGGTAAGGAATATTGAGCTGAAGGCCGCGCAGTAAAAACCAAAACCCAAGAAATATCATAAAATAAGGTATTGTTTTGTTGATGCGCCTGCGTATTGCAGGCCCCATAAACCCGGTACTTACTGTTGCGATGAGCATCAATGGAAAAGTACCCATACCAAACCAAAACATAAATTGAGCCGACGTAAACGGCGAACCCGCGTTAATTGCTCCTGCAAGGGCAAGGTACACGAACCCGCATGGTAAAAACCCGTTAAGCAAACCAACAACCAGGTTACCTGCGCGATGCCGCAATGCGTAATTTAACAAACGGTTAAATGGAGATAGTAGCTTCGCCATAAATTCACCATCGGATAGCCTTAACTTAAATATTCTTGAAAAGCCCGCCATCAGGATAAGGATGCCACTCAGCAGGCTTATCCCCTGTTGCAGGCCCGACAGCCATAACTGCCTTCCAATAAAACCTATGAGGAAACCCAAAAAAGTATAGGTGATTACACGGCCCAAATTATAAACCAACTTATCAGCAATTACAAGCCACCAGCGGGTTTGAAAAGAAGGCACAGCAAGGGCAAGCGGCCCGCACATCCCAACGCAATGCGCACTTCCAAATAGGCCTAGAAAAAATGCAATTTCGCCGCTGTTCATTTCAGGTTTATACCGTGCTGGTATAAATATTTTTTATGATTGCTCTCCCAATTAAAAACCAATAACCAATGGCCTTTGCTAACTTTTTCAAGCGGTATAATCAATTCGTTTTGGGCATTAAGTTTTAGGTTATAAACCCTGTCCATAGTGTAGTCTGAAGGGCGGCCCAATGTTACCTTTCCACTGGTAATCTGTTGTGCAAATGCTACTTTTAAGTTATCAGCATCCGATTTTATCAATGGTACCACATGATCTTTATAAACCTGCACTTCCTGGTTATAATCTTTATCAAAAGTGAGTCCTTTTTCATAATACTGATGGTCGTAATCGTCAACAGGAGCTGTAAACATAAAATACACCATCGTCACAATAAACAGCATAAAAGCTACCATTGTCAATACAATTCCTTTTCCCCAGTTCATAGTTTAAATTAATTTATTGGTCCAACAAATTCGGTTTCAACCGTTTTCACTACTCTATTTCCTACTACCAGTTGTAAATGCACATCTGTTTTAGCATTATGTATTTTTGAAGCCGGTATCATTACAAAAAATATAGCCTTAACTGCCCCCTCTTTTTCCATTATACCCGGCGCCTGTATATATTTAATTATTATTTATTGATCATCTGCCTGAAGTGTAAATTTTTTCTGCTGATTAGTTTTGTTTATAAATTCCGCATTATAAATATTACTGATATATCCTCCGGGTTGTTCCTGGTACAGCATTCCTGCACTACGCATAACCGTTACATCAAGATCGCTGCGTGTAAATATGAAATAGCTCAGCACCGATAGCAATACAACAATCACTCCGGTATAAGCCTTCATTCTTATCGTAAACGACGGCTTCTCTTTCATGTGGATCATGTTTTCTGAAAAATAGCCGATCAGCTTTTGCGGTTTATGGATCTTATCCATTACCTCGTCGCATACATCAATACATGCAGTGCAGTTAATGCATTCAAGTTGTGTCCCTTTCCTGATATCTATCCCGGTAGGGCAAACATCAATACATAAGCCGCAGTCAATGCAATCACCTTTCTGGCCGGGCATATCGTGCTTTTTATCAATCTTACCCCTGGGTTCACCCCTTACATCATCATAAGCAACAACCAGTGTATGCTCATCTATCATAACCCCCTGCAGCCTGCCATACGGGCAAAACAAGGTACAAACCTGCTCACGTATCCTGCTGTATACCGTGTAAAAAACTATTGTAAACACCCAAATACTTATGAAACCGACTACATGAGCTGCTATCGGTTCAGTGATAATTTTTATTAAACTTTCACTACCAATAATGTACGCCAAAAAGGTATTGGCGATCAAAAAAGAAATGATAATAAAAGCGGCCGCTTTGCTGGTTTTCCTTATAATTTTATCGCTTGTCCAGGGGCCGGCATCAAGTTTTTTCCTTTTTCTTGCGTCACCTTCAATCCATTCTTCCACTTTGCGGAAAACCATTTCCATAAAAATGGTTTGGGGGCAGATCCAGCCGCAAAACACACGGCCAAACGCAATGGTAAACAATACAATACAAACTATAAATATCAGCGTTGCAATCACAAACAGAAATATATCCTGGGGCCAAAACACCTGGCCCAGTAATACAAACTGCCTGTCGATAAAATTAAGCAGCAACAGTGGCTGCCCGTTAATACGTATAAAAGGCCCTGAGAACAGGAAGACAAGGTAAATATAACTTATCCAGCTGCGCCATTTGTAAAATGGCCCCTTACGTATCAACGGATATATCCACTGCCGCTTACCACTTTTCGCTCCCTCTAATAATCCATCCATCCTGGTATATCCTTATATTGATTTAGGTTTTAAGATTTCGGTGCATGACTTTTGGCATCGTCCTCTTCTTTAGTTCCCTGCGGTTCCTTTGCGCCCGGAGGGTTGGTACCATGCAACGATTTGATATAATTAGAAACGTCAGATATTTGTTTTGGCGATAATTGCTTTTCCCATGTCGGCATTCCTTTTGCAAGCACGCCGTATTTTATTGTTTTAAAAATATCGCTGATCTTTCCGCCATGCAGCCAGTAATCGTCTGTCAGGTTTGGCCCTACAACACCTTGGCCCTGTGCACCGTGACATGGAGAACAGGTTGTCATAAATACGGTCTTTCCGGAAGCAAGTACAGTTGGGTCTGTTTCCAGTTTAACTGTATTTTCATCAACCTTGCTGGCCTGGTGGCTTAAATAAACTTTTTTAGCAGCGTCAGCCTGTGCCATTTCAGTTTTATACTCAGCATATTGAAGCTGTCCCGTGCCAAACACATGGTAATTAAGCAGGTAACCTACCGCGAAAAGTATTGTACCATAAAACAAATACATAAACCATGCGGGTGTTGGGTTATCAAGTTCCTTTATGCCGTCATACTCGCCTTCAAGCAGTAAATTGCTTTCTTCGGACATTGGTTTTAAAGAGAGCAGTTTAAGCCAAATTTTACTTTCTTTTTGTTTGCC
>NZ_CAIWNH010000186.1 GCF_903913935.1 uncultured Mucilaginibacter sp. | reverse complement strand
TTCCATGCGCCGTAGGCCAGCCCGTCCAGTATTTGCAATTGCTGTATGACCTTTCGGAGCAACTGGTCCCGAACACTGTAATCTGCCAGCATATTGTCCCCTTCTTTCAAAACAAAGCCGGAAACGTCGGTTACTAAACCAACCGCCTTCAGACGCATTTCATTTTCAATATTTGAAGCAACCAATAAAAGCGCGGGTTGCGCTTTTGCCAGTGCCAGTGCCTGATCGAGGTAGCTGATCATATCGGCGGTAATGACCGCCATGTTTTTGACCTCAAGGCCATCTTTTAAGGCTGAATTGACATTAGACAGTGCCAGGTAAATGATCTCCTGCGCCAATACCACCGAACCGACATTGGTATTTATATCTTCAATATTGGTATTGATCTTTGCCAGATATTGATTATGGGTTGCCTCGGCGCTGCTGCGGACACCCTGGTTAGCCATGACCGAAGCAAAATATTGCGGGTCAAAAACATATTCCTGAGCCAGACATGGGGCAAGGTAAAAGGTGAAAGCTGAAAGGAAAACAAATATCTTTATGTTCATTGTTTAAGGTATTTAGCATTTTGAATTATGTCTTCGGCCACTGATTTATCCTGGTCTATAAAATTCTGAAAAGGGTTAATTGAGCGAAGCAAGCTGTTTAAATTGGAATAGGTTAAGGTATTCACCAGGTTGCCTGATAATTCCTGTATTTCACTCAATTCGGTGATCACATAATCAAAAAGCATTTTCCTGTCGGATGCCTTCATCTGGTTCACATCGCCTATGGACAGGCTTAAACCCGCGACATAGCCCAGCAAACCTTCGGCTTTTTCGGCAAATTCGATCTCCGTCCGCACACCCAAAAACGCAACCGCAGGGTTCTTCTCTACTAATTGGACAATCTGCCCCTGGTAATTAATGATCTGCTTCACCATCGGTGTCGCATAGATGCCTATATCCGCAATATTGATAGCGGTACCCAATGTATTGTACCGCTGCTGTAAAGTGCGGTACATATTTTTAAGCTTTGCCAGCAAGGTGAGGTTTGCTTGTTCGTTTGCGGTTACGGTGGCCTGGTTATTCCTTGCGTCAACCTGCGCGGTATGTTCCGATTTAGATTGGTCAATCAGTTGGTGCATCCCGACAACATCAATCGTGCTTTGCTGGCTGAAAGCTGACAGGCAAAAGCATAAAGCGAAAAGCGTTAATAAAACTTTCATTGTTTGAGGTATTTAGCATTGTTTACAGTATCGTTGGCGATCTGCACATCCATGTTTTTCCATGTGGCCCAGGGGTTTAAGGATGCCCATAAGCCCCGCATTTTCGCCCAATACATCGCTCTTTGCATACCGTAGGCGATACCACGTAACACCTGCATTTCAGATTCAATATGATTGAGCATTTTTCCCCTTTCACCAGAATCCATCAGGTTACTTCCTCCACCCTTCAGCACAAAGGCGCTGACATCGGTGGCCAATGTGACTGCCCTGGTTTCAAACTCCCTTGCACCTTGTTCGGCAAACAGCAACAATACCGGGTCTGATTGGGCTATGGTTATAGATTGTTCCACATCGCTGACGATATCTGTTCCGCAGTCGGCAATTTCTTTGATCGTTGTTAAATTATTGATTACGGATGCCACCTGGCTCAGGCCCTTGTAAATATCGTTTTGCAGTTTGTTGACGATAACCAACTGGCCCGTTACCGCCAGTTGACCTTTTTGTATCAGGCTGAGATTATTGTTTGTGGTATTTAACTGCCCGTTAATGACGGCTGTGTTCACCAGGATGGCAGCCGATGTGGTGGGGTCAACCACCACTTCCTGCGCTACAGCTGCTTTAAAAAAACAGCATAGTAAGAGCATAAAGCAAAGTGTTACTTTCATATTATTTTGTTTAAGTAAAAAGATTAGTTAATGGGGTGCCCGGCTTTATTGACACGTTTAATAAAATCAGGTAAAGGCGTTTTAAGCACCTTTAAATCGCTGACAAAGGCATCCAGTCCTTTTGGATAAGAGCCGTAATAATTTGTATAAATTTCCACGGCTGATTTTTCGGGCTTTTCTGTTGTATAACAAAGGTACTGCTCTAAAGAAACTTCTACGCCATAGACCTCGCCAACTGAACCCCGGCGGATATAAACTTCCTTAAACCTTCCCCGGCCTTCGGTATTATCCAATTGGTTGATGGTAAAAATCTTTCGCCGTTCAGTTTCATTAATGGAAAGTAAAGCCGCTATATCCGCGTAGTTATCCTTGAATTTCGTTTGATCAAGCAGGCAGATGGTATCCGAATTATTGATAATACTGTCTTTAACTACCGGGTTGCCGATGATATCTCCCAACTCCTGGGTGACGACAATCGCCTCGCCCCAAAACTTACGTACGGTCTTATACAAATAGAGTAAATACCCTGCCATGAGTGGGCTTGCGATTGCCTTCCAGGCCTCTTCCACAATTAAGCATTTACGCCTGTCTTGCCGGAAACGCATTTTTTGGATAAATACATCCATGATTATGAGTGTAACAATGGGGAATAAAACGCGATTTTCCTTTATCGAATCGATTTCAAATACAATAAACCTTTCGGTAAACAAAGACTGGTCGGCAGGCTCGTTAAGGATAGGGGCAAATTCACCCCCCTTGTAAAACTTTTTAAGGACGTAACGAAACTCATCGGTATCAAAGCTGATCTTTTCCTCCACCTTTATTTCGGGAATTTTCCAGATCGCAAACTCGTAAAATGAATTGAAATTGAGTACCGTAACCCGGTTATTTTCATGCCTTCGTTTAGCCAGCCTTATTTCAGACTGCAAAGCTGCATGTAATTCCTGTTGAAATACTACCTTATAAATACGCCGCCTTTCCTCCGGGTCATTTAAAACTTTTAGCGTTTCAAGCGATTCTTCAAAGGGAATATACATTTCAATATCTTCAGTTTCGCCGCTTACCCCGCTAAAAAGTTCTTCCCAGTCCAGGTCAGAGAGGACAGCTTCACTGGTAAAGCTTGCCCTCATATCCGTTAACACCCGGTCACGGATACGCAGCGCTTGCTTTTCGGTTAATCCCGGAAATTCCGCATTAAAATAACTGCTATAGTAAGCGCTGATCACATTTGAGATCACATCGCGTTCCACCGGGTTAAATATACCCTCGGCCCCTTTCCATAACAGGCCGATCAGGGTACTTAAAAAATCCTTCTTTTCGATATTATATTCATCCTCCGTTATCTGGAACGGGTTCATCGTAATGGGTTTCTTATCAGTGTAGGTGATATATTTACCCTTTTTATAAGAACACAAGCCGGAATAGGAATGCCCTGTATCTACGATAACAATGTCCATATTATACAGGAGGTATTGCTCCACCAGCGCGTTGATAAAGTAAGATTTACCAGTACCTGACCCACCCAAACAGAAGCGGTTTCTGTTACTGATACGACCTGTCCGCATCGGGAGGTCTGCCACATCTATGCCCACTGGAATCCCCTGGCGATCCGTAAACCTTACTAAAAAATCCGACGGTTCATCCACCGGCATTGTTTCTTTGAAGAAAAAGCAGATGGCCGCGTCACAGGTCGTCAGGAACCAATCATAACTTTTTAATTCTACCCCATTGCCCGGCAATGCACATCGGAATAGCTCCAGTTGGTTATAAGCATTTTTGGAGGGTATGATGCCCAATTGAAAAAGGGCGCTTTCGATAAAATTACCAGCTTTTTGTATCTGTTCATTACCTGCTGCCACAACGATATTAAAATGGCAATTGACCAATAGCTGATTTTCCCTTGCCACATCATTCAGCAATAAATCAATATCCTCCACACATAATGAATTGGCCGGGTCTGGAATACCCGAATGCCGCTTTTTCTTTAGTTCCAGTTTATTCAGCGTCGTGGATTGGTTTGGAATTTCAATAACCTGGTTAAACAGGATCGCGTCAAAATCAGGCACTTTAAAAAGAAAAGATAAAAAATCCACCGGGAAGCCCCGCAATGATTCTTTTTCGTTTAGCTCAATATGCGTCCCTACCTGGATATTCCGGAGACCTTGACCAGTGCATTCCGTGCGCTCTCGAGCACCGATTTGTGTTGAAAGAAAAGAATAATCAAATTAACCGTCAATACGTTAACATGGTCAAAGTGTAACGGAATCA
>NZ_CAIWNH010000185.1 GCF_903913935.1 uncultured Mucilaginibacter sp. | reverse complement strand
TGCTTTTGCAGGCCTTTATCCTGGATCAGCCTGATGATGCGTGGCTGCGGGTAAACTAAAACGCCCTCTTTTTCTAATTGCTCAAGCGCGTCAACGTTTACCTTTTCAATTTCAATCGTCACCATATCGGCCTTTTTACCGAAATTATAAACCGTTTCGTAGTCACTTAATGAGCCCACTACAAACTCATCGCAAAGTTTGCGGCAAGGCGCTTCCCGGTCAGGGTCCAGCACTTTAACCGTTACGTTATAATTAATCGCCTGTTGTATCAGCATTCGGCCCAACTGGCCGCCGCCTAATATTCCTAGTTTTAGATCTCCGTAGAATGCTTTCATTGATGATGTGCAAATCTGCAAATGTGCAAATGTGCAGATGTGCAGATGTGCAAATGTGCGGATTTTTTTGATGTTTGGATATGCAAATGTGTGGATGTTCAGTTTTTTTGATATTTAAACTGGTAGATGTGCCCAAATACAAACAGCTTTTAGTATATGGGCTCTTTGATTTTGCACATCTGTAATCTGCATATCATTTACGTAACAATTTCATTGTTTTTATACAATTTTCCAAAAAATGGCTTGTTCATATTTTAGAAAATTATTTTTTTTGGTATATATGCCAAAGGGAATATAAACGTTAAACTAACAATTAAATTATTAAATTTTAACTGAACAAAGTATGATTAAGAAGTCAATTTTAATGGTAATAGCGGTATTAGCTATCGGTTTTTATTCAAACAGGGCGTTTGCCCAGGCGGCTGCAACAGCCCCAACAGGCGATCTGGTGGTAACTTTGTCCGGCAACGCTGATTACAATGTTACAGCTGCGCTGTTAAGGGCAGCAAACCTTGGTACAACATTAAAGGGAGCAGGTCCATACACCATTATTGCACCAAGCAATATTGCTTTGGCCGCTTTGCCAGCAGGTAAGCTGGATAGCTTAATGGCGGATCCGGCAAAGCTTGCTGCAGTGTTAAAGGGACATGTGATTGTTGGAAAGTTTGACAAAGCCGAATTGATTAAAACGCTTGGCAGCGGAACACCGACATTACCGACCATAGACGGCAATAAGCTAACCTTGTCTGTAACTGATAAACATCTTACTTTTACTGACGCACTGGGTAACCATGCTAAAGTGATTGCCTTTGATATTTTAGGTACAAACGGCGTTGTTATTGGAATCGACGGCGTGCTAACCAAATAGCTTTTTTTGACAATACTACAGGGCCGGTTTAATTTTAAGCCGGGCTTTTTTTGTCGCTGATAAAAGGTAAAAAACGTGACTATAAAATTTAAATGCGGATTACTACTATGATTACCTGAGGGGCAAATTAAATACTGGAGGGTTTAAGTGAATACACAATATCCTTACGGTTAGCCTCTTTTTCAAGTAATTCTTTTTCAAGTGATTGATCCCTGATAAATCCACTTTTTTCCAAAAGGCTTTTTGACCTTGCGTTCCCGCTGTGTGTGTAGGCAATAATTTGTTTAAAGCCAGCCGTGTCAAACCCAAAAGAAATAACTTTTGATAACGCCTCCCGCATCAACCCTTTTCCCTGGAAGTCGGGTGATAATTCGTAACCTACTTCGGCACTTTCGTTTTCTTCGTTAAAATTCCAAAGGCAAATAGTTCCGATTAAGCCCGGGTAGCCGGTTAACGAAATTACCCAGTAATACCATCCTTTTTTTAGTCCGTCATTGATCTTCCTAATAAATGCTGCTGCCTCTTCATTAGTCATTGATTTTGGCCTGTTAAAGTATTGATTGACCCGGACATCGGATCTTAAGTTTACCAGCTCGGCGGCGTCACCCTCAACTAATTCTCTTAAGATGAGGCGCCCGGTTGTTAAGGCTGGGAATTGGGTTAAATATTGCTTTGGTTCATTCATGTGTGGCATATGCAGCAAACAATTTTTGCTTTAGAGGCTTATAAGTTAAAGCAAATATAAATATGAGCAATCAATCAAATGATGATATTTCGGGATTTGAAAAAATAAGCAACACCATAACCACCTATAGCGGTAGTTCGCCGGTTTTTTTGGCTGCTGTCGGGGTGATTTTGCTTTGGGCCGTTAGTGGTCCGGTTTTTCATTTTTCAAATACGTGGCTGCTGATAGTTAATACGGGCACTTCTATTATAACTTTCCTGATGGTTTTTTTGATCCAAAAATCACAAAATAAAGAGTCTATCGCGGTACAGTTAAAATTAAATGAGCTGATAGCAGCCAATAACGGCGCCAGTAACCGGTTACTCAATATCCAGGATTTGAGTGAGGAACAATTGAAAACCCTTTATGAGCACTATCGAACTTTGGTTGAACTGACCCAAAAAGCAAAATCAAACACGCAAAGTCATTCCATTGAAGACGCTATTGAATCCGCCGAGGAGGATATAAAAAACGACTTCCTGAGGAATAAAAACAACTAATAAAGTGCCTATTTCATGTATTTGTTTAAGAATGACATCAAGTCGCGTTTGATAAAATCGGTATCAAACATTACGCCATAATGAGGCGCGCCAGGAACGATTGTTAGCTGGTTAGCCACATGCGCGCTTTTTAACCGGTTACTTAGCAAGATAGATTGATCAGGGTTAACAAATTCGTCTTTTTCACCCTGGACGATAAAAAAAGGCGGGTCCTTTTTATCAATATAAGTTATCGGGCTGGCCTTTTTGGCCAATTCGGGCTTTTCGGCAACGGTGCCACCCAGCAGTAACGTTATAGGGTTTTTAGGATCCGGGCTGTCGTGGCCTTTCAGCGTTAAAAAATCCGAAGGCCCGTAAAAATCCAAAACTACTGTGATTTTGAATTGGGGTTTTTTGCCATTATAGTAAAAGGATTTCTCTAAATTGTTATTCGATAACCCGATTAATGACGCCAGGTGGCCGCCCGTAGAAAACCCGATGAGCGCGATCCTGCTTTCATCAATGCTGTATTGTGCTGCATTATCATATAAATACTCTATAGCGCGGTTGCAATCCTGTATTTGCGCGGGGAAGGGAGCTGTTGTGCTATGGCGGTAATCAATGGAAGCCAATACATAGCCTGCGTTTAAAAACGCTTTGATGGTATTGGTCATATAGCCCATATCGGCATGTTTATCATTCGACATCCATGCGCCTCCGTGGATCCATACAATTAAGGGATAGCCCAGGCTTTTCACCGGTGGCATATAAATATCAAGCGTATGCTTTTTTAGTGTATCGTTGGCATACGGAATATTCTCGAGTACCGAGGTGCCGGCCGGGAAGATCTCTTTATTAGCGGCGGTTTGGGCGCCGGCAAAATGGGAAATAAGTAAAAAAAAGATGACGGGTAGGGGAAACGTTTTCTTCATGATAGTTAAAAAGATGAATTAACTGGTATGGCTTTTAATGCTATTATAGGTATGACTTTTATGTTATAATCACCGCTGCGAAAAATCGCAGGAGTTACACAGCCTCGGGGCTTCCTGCTTTTGCTGAATTCCGGGCACCCAGCAAGCTTTCACGTTCGATCTTCTTCTGGAGTTCCAGGATGGCGCCGATAAGTGATTCAGGGCGGGGCGGGCACCCTTGCACATACACATCAACAGGGATCACCCGGTCCACTCCCTTAACCACATGATAGCCATGTTG
The DNA here is from genome assembly GCF_903913935.1 of uncultured Mucilaginibacter sp. Lineage (GTDB taxonomy): Bacteria > Bacteroidota > Bacteroidia > Sphingobacteriales > Sphingobacteriaceae > Mucilaginibacter. The sequence goes on along the minus strand of NZ_CAIWNH010000185.1, from coordinate 8,566 downwards.
CCAGTAAGGCCCGCCGCAGTTGGAGCAGGAGCCCATAGAGATCACGTATTTGGGTTCGGGCATTTGCTCGTAAAGCCGTTTAATGCGTTCCGCCATTTTAAAAGTTACCGTACCTGCAATGATGATCACATCAGCCTGCCGGGCTGAGGGGCGCGGAAAAACGCCAAAACGGTCGAGGTCGTAAGTGCTGGCAAAGCCGCCCATCAGTTCAATTGCGCAGCAGGCGATGCCAAAACTCAGTGGCCATAAGGATGACAACCTTGCCCAGTTGAGCAGATCATCAATTTTGGTGACTACCACACCACCGCTTTCGCTGCTTAATTCGTTACTCATTGCCGGATTTTTTAAAAGTTGGTTTAAACATTGGTTTTCTTACCGGAGGGGCAGTTGCAGTTGCAGCGTCATTTTGGACTGTTTCGGAAACGGATTGCTCAACGGTAAATGCTTTTACTTTGTAAGCGCTTTGTTCTTCGTTTAGCTTATCATAAAGGGTCGACGGGATATTAGTTCCGGAGATGGGCCTGATTGGGTCGGGTTTTATCCAGTTCAAATCGCCCTTAACCCAAACATAGGCCAGGCCGAGTATCAGGATGCCCAGGAATACAAACATTTCAATCAATGACAATACACTCCAGCGCGGATCGGCCTCATTTAAAGTATGACTGCCAAACACTATTGCCCAGGGAAAAATGAATACCATTTCAACATCAAAAAGCAAAAAAACCAGTGCGATGACGTAAAAGCGGGTATTGAATGGCAGCCATGCATTGCCGGTAGGTTCTTCGCCACATTCGTATGAGGTGAGCTTTTCGGGATTGGGTTTATTGGGGGCTATGAGGCGGGTAATAAAAAAGGTAAAGCCCACCATAATTATACCTGTAATAAGAAAGATAAGTATCTTGCCAAATTCTGATATTTGCGGAACACCTGCCATGACAGCAAAAATAAACAAACTAACCCATTTTGATGCAATAATTATTGGCGGCGGCGCCTGTGGTTTAATGTGCGCCGTACAGGCAGGCTTTTTAGGCAAGCGTACGCTGGTATTGGAAAAAAACGATAAACCGGGGGCAAAGATCCTGATCAGCGGCGGAGGGAGGTGTAATTATACCAACCTGTATGCTACGCCACAGCAGTTTATATCGCAGAACGAACATTTTTGTAAATCGACCCTGTCACAATGGACGGTTGAAGATACCATCAGTTTTTTTGAAACTTATGGTATTGTTGGCAAAGAAAAAACGCTGGGGCAACTCTTTCCGGAGAGTGATAAAGCCAGGGACGTGGTAAAAGTGTTTACCGATTTATGCGATGACCTGGACCAGGAAATTATTTGTAATGCCGATGTTAAGGGTGTAGAAAAGGTGGAGGATAGTTTCATTGTTTCTGTCGAAATTGACGGTATTACAGAAGATATATTGGTTTCAAAAGTAGTCATCGCCTCAGGCGGGCTACCCATACCCAAAATGGGGGCCACTGATTTTGGCTTACGGACTGCACGTAAATTTGAACTGAAGATAAACGATACTGCGCCGGCGCTGGTGCCGCTAACCATAACCGGAAAAGACCAGCCCTGGTTTGAACAGCTATCAGGCAATAGCATCTTTTGCCGGGTTTGGAACGACAGGGCCAGTTTTGAGGAAAATATCCTGTTTACCCATTGGGGCCTGAGCGGGCCGGCCATCCTGCAGATCTCTTCTTACTGGCGACCCGGCGAATATATTTATATCGATCTGCTTCCCAATCAAAATATCGCTGAACTGATTCAGCAGGAACGGGAAGCCAATGGTAAAAAAATGTTACTGGCTTACCTTGCTGGTTTATATACCCGTAAATTTGCAGAGGCTTTAAGCGACAGGCTGCCAGTTGAGAAGAACCTGGCTTCCCTGACAAAAGCAGATATCGAAAATATCAACAGCCTGATCCATGAGTTTAAAGTGAAACCGGCAGGTGATAAGGGCTATGATAAAGCAGAAGTAATGCGGGGCGGTGTATCCACAGATGAACTTTCGTCAAAAACGCTCGAAGCTAAAAAAGTCCGTGGCTTATATTTCGGCGGCGAGTGCGTTGATGTTACCGGCTGGTTGGGTGGCTACAATTTTCAATGGGCCTGGGCCAGCGGGTTTGTGATAGCTGGGAGCTTGTAGTTCATGGTTCATAGTTCATAGTAGGATTTGCAGCTGCCATGAACTATGATCCATGAACTATGAACCCTTTTTCACCTGCTTAAAGTACGCTATCAGCCTGTCAACGTTTTCGAGTATATAAACTTTGGCGTGTATTTTATCAACAATGTCGGGGTAATCGCCCATCATGTCGCACATAATGTCCTCAAAGTTTTTATCATTAAGGCGCTTCACATTCGCGGTATTACTGCCGTAATAATAAACCAGTTTTTGGTAGGTTCCGCCCCCGCTACCGCCTATTGGGATAGATACACCGCCTCCAACACCGGCCCCCACACCGCCGCTTCCCACGCCTGCCCCGATGCCCGGCTCCACGCTAAAGCCACTGCCAGCGCCGCCGGTTTTTACACCGCCTGCTGCATAAAGTTTAATATCTTCATCTAATACAACCCGTACAAAGTCAAAATCATTATGCGCCCAGGTTTCATTATCAGGTGCGTGGGCCACAACAAAACTATCACGGGCGATAACAAACGATTTTAAATCACTGGCGCTTAGCTTGAAGGGTTCGGCTTTTTTGTCTTCTTTAAATTCAATAAAAGCTTCGCCCCTGATGGGCGCTTTGCCTGAGCCAAAACGTAGCAAACCTGTTTCAATATTGCCCTTAATGTCAGTAAAGTGACCTGGCTGCCATTTTTGGCCGTATGATTTTGCTGATACAATGGTCAGTATGAAAAATAAAATGATTAAAATTGAGCGCATAATAATTGAAACACAAATAACGCATTTTTAGCCTGTTTAATATGATGAATGTTGATTTACGCAGTGATACAGTTACCAAACCCACACCGGGAATGATGGAAGCTATGATGAACGCGAAAGTTGGGGATGATGTCTTTGGCGAGGATGAGACTATCAATGCACTGGAACAAAAAACTGCTGATCTATTTGGTATGGCAGCCGGGATCTTCTGCCCTTCAGGCACGATGACTAACCAGATCGGCATCAAATGTTTTACCCAGCCACTGGATGAACTGATTGCCGATCAAACGGCGCATGTTTACCGTTATGAAGGTGGAGGCATCGCTTTTAATTCTTCGGTTTCAACCCGGCTTTTAAATGGATACAGGGGAATAATTACTGCCGAAATGATTGAGCCGGAGATCAACGCCATTAATGACCATTATCCGCGTACCAGTTTGGTTGTACTGGAGAATACGGTGAACAGGGGTGGCGGAAGCTGCTATACTTTAAATGACATCAAACCAATAGCAGACCTATGCAAGGCAAAGGGGCTGAAGTTGCACCTCGATGGTGCCCGTATATTTAACGCATTGGCTAAAACGGGCGATAAAGCTGCGGATTACGGCCAGTATTTCGATGGTATTTCTGTTTGTTTATCTAAGGGGCTTGGAGCCCCGGTGGGATCTGTATTCCTGGCAAGTAAAGAAACCATCAAATATGCCCGCAGGGTGCGCAAGGTTTTTGGCGGAGGAATGCGGCAGGCAGGCTTTTTAGCTGCCGCAGGCATCTACGCGCTGGATCATCATGTAGAACGTTTGAAAATAGATCACAGCCATGCCCAGATATTGGCCGAAGAACTCGCTAACTGCGGATGGGTAGCCAATGTATTACCCGCCGAGACTAATATCGTGCTATTTGATACGGTTGAACCTGCTGCCACAGTCTTAGATAAATTGGCTGCACATGGGATTCAGGCGCTGTCAACAGGTCTAAACCGGATCAGGTTTGTTTTGCATTTGGATGTGCATGCTGATCAGGTGGAGTACGTTGTTGAAGTCTTAAAGCATCTCGATTAGTTTATAGTTGATGGTTCATGAATCATAGTTCAAAGCCGTGCTTTACTATGAACTATGATCCATGAACCAAAATACTACTTCAACACCCTATCCGCTGATTGCCTTTCAACCATCCAGCCGGGGTATTCGCGCGGTAAGGCGCTCACCTCGTCTATTTTTTGAATATCGTCTGCGGAAAGTTCAACGGTTGTCGATTTGATATTGGCATTCAACTGATCCACCGTTTTTGCGCCTATAATGGTACTGGTAATGCCTTTTTGCAATCGTACCCAGGCAAGAGCAACCTCAGCAACAGAGGCATTATTTTTTTTGCCAATTTCGGTGATCACATCAATGATATCATAAGTTTTTTCTTTATTGATGGGAGGAAAATCGAAAGTTGCACGGCGTGAGCCTTCGGCTGTTTCAGCGTTGCGTGAATATTTACCACCCAGGAAACCGCCGGCCAATGGGCTCCAGGGCATAACCGCGAGGTTTTGGTCCGAGGCAAAGGGCAATATTTCCCGTTCTATATCGCGGCCTGCTAATGAGTAAAAATATTGCATGCCCACAAATTTGTTCCAGCCGTGTTTTTCGGCTATGCCCTGGCCTTTCATCACCATCCATGCCGGCCAGTTGCAAACAGCTACATAACGTACTTTACCTGTTAAAACGATGTCGTTGAGCGTACGCATGATCTCCTCAACGGGTGTTTTCGGATCGACCCCATGTACATACAGTACATCAACATGATCCATTTGCAGGCGCTGAAGGCTTTCATCAACTGATTGGAAAATATGATACCGGGAAAGGCCAACATTGTTGAGCCCTTCGCTCATACGACCTCGCACTTTGGTGGCAATTACCAGGTCGTGGCGGTTAATGCCGAGATCTTTTATTGATTGACCGAGGAGTTTTTCTGATTCGCCGTAAGAATAAACGTTGGCCGTATCAATAAAATTGATGCCGGAGTCAACAACTACTTTCATCAGGTCGTTTACTTCTTTTTGCTGCACTTTACCGATGGCTTCCCAATACCCTTTTCCGCCGAAGGTCATGGTGCCAAAACACAGTTCGGAAACCACCAGGCCGGTGTTTCCTAAAAAATTGTATTTCATAAGTTTGCTGGGTTTTGTTATAAATGTAAAGTTGGGGTTTTTATTGGGAACGGTTGGTCAGGTGAGGGTAAAAAAGAAAGGACACGAATGGTCAAGAATAAGAATATCGCATATCATAGCGAATAAAAAAGGAAGAGCTGCTAACATAAATGGCCGAGCTGATTTGATTGGTGGTATTCGAACTCATTCGTGAAAATTCGTGTATAACTCAATTAGTATCTTTCATATATTCCCATTCCCATACTTCACCGTCTTCAGGGTCAGTCACCTGCCCCAAAAGTTTGAAGTTGTTTTTACGGAGGATGCGTGCGGAAAAGTTTTCTTCGGGTAAGGTTCTGGCCGTTATGGTTAATGATGGGTCGGTTGCTAAAGCAAGGACAACCATTTTTTTTGCAATTTGGGTGCCAATACCTTTTTGCCAATATTGGGGAAAAACCCCATAGGCAATCTCGATCTTACCATCAACCGGTTTGCCTTTGTACCCTGCGCAACCAACCAGCTGGTTTTCCAGTTGGGCGTAATAACAGATCCAGGGCGGATTAAAGCCGATCCTTTTATAAAAATCAACTGACATGGTTACACTTTCAATACAATCCGGATCATCCGTAAATTCTTTGTTATCTTTAAGATGTTCGTTAACCGGGATGAGTACCATAGATGACTGGATGAAAATGAATATCAAATATAACAGATTCATTCGTCGAATTACGGTGGGTTTGATATAATTATACCAAAACCAGTTACCATAGGTTTTGGTATTATAGTTGTTAAAAACGGCTGCTTTTTACATCGGGGCTTGCATTTGTTATGGTCAGGTTTGGAACATTCGCCTGAATAAATTAATTTAGTTGACTAAAATCACAACGCTATGTTAATCAACCGACAAATTTTGGCTACGCTGGCTATTACATCTGTAATAACTGTTGTAGCACTAACCTCTATGGCGCCTCAACAGGAGAAGGGCGGGTTTATGAATGTAAAAGTATTGCCCAAGAACCTTACAGATAAGCAGTTGCATATGATTATGCGCGAATGGGCAGGATCCCTTGGCGTACGATGCGATTTTTGCCACGCCCCGAATGCTGAGGGTAAAGGACTGGATTTTGCCAGCGATGCCAAACCTGAAAAGGAAATGGCGCGGCACATGTTCAAGATGATGAACAAAATCAATCAGAAATTTTTTGAAGCGAAAAAAGATTCCCTTGGAATGATGGCCCATACAGGCATCAATTGCTATACCTGTCACCGCGGCGAATCTCACCCGGAAATAAAAGTCCCCGAAGGTAAAAGAGGTCCTGGCCCCGCCGGTCCAGGTCCGGGTGGTCCGGGTACTGGCGGTCCTGAAAATCATCAATAAAATAATAAGCACCCTGTAGCAAGCCACTGCAGGGTGTTTCACCTTGTTTGATTATGAACATCGAAGAAATAATAATACGGGATGCGCGCGAGGAAGACCTTGAGCCCATACTGGGTATTTACAACGATGTTATTATAAACACTACCGCCGTATACAGTGAAAAACCGCACTCACTGCAAATGCGTAAAGAATTGTACTACGAAAGGGTGAATAATAATTTCCCCGTGTATGTGGCTGAAGTTGCCGGGGAAATAGCTGGTTTTAGCAGTTTTGGCCATTTCAGGGCCTGGCCCTGTTACCGGTACACCGTAGAAGTATCTGTTTATGTGGACCGATCATTCAGGGGAAAGGGGATCAGCAAAATATTGTCGCTCGCTTTAATTGATCGGGCAAAAGCAATAAATATCCATGCCGTTATTGCTGGTATCAGCGCCGATAACGAGATCAGTATTCAGCTTCACCAGTCCCTTGGATTTAAAGAGGTGGCAAATTTTAAAGAAGTTGGTTACAAATTCGGCCGTTGGCTCGACCTTAAGTTTTTTGAGTTATTAATTGATAATAATCCTGGGCCTATTTTTTGATGGTCTTTTTAAGGTATTTGTTATACAAATACTCAGCATATCCAACGCTGATATAGTCAGGGAATTTCCAGTTGGGGAAATAAGTCCGTTTTAAGTATTTAATATAGCTAAAGAATAAAACTCCGATAAATAAAAATACGGCCAGAGCGAAAAGAATTTTAGCAAATAAAATTAAAGTATCCATGTGGTTTGCTTTTTTGAGTGTTTTACGACAACAATGTCTATATAGTTGCGGTTATTTTAATTTTGGTTAGAAAGATTTGTAGCGGAATTAAATTGGTTTGATAATTTACTGATAACCAGTTGTTAATACTGAGTATAAAGAAACCGCCTGATATTACTGCAATATCTTTGTTTTGTATTGCGGGTTTAAGCCCTTTAACTTTCCGGCTAATCCATTACATTTGTTTCTATGCAAAAAATTCTTGTTGCCAACCGCGGCGAAATAGCGTTAAGGGTAATGCGTTCCGCCCGCGAAATGGGTATTAAAACTGTTGCGGTTTATTCAGATGCTGATCGTGATGCGCTGCATGTTCGTTATGCTGATGAAGCGGTTCATATCGGCGAATCGCCTTCGGTAAAATCGTACCTTGTTGGAAAAAAGATTATTGCCGCATGTAAACAAACAGGGGCCCAGGCAATACATCCCGGCTATGGTTTTTTGAGCGAGAACGCAGCTTTTGCACGAATGGTTAGGGAAGCCGGGTTGATATTGATCGGCCCTTCGCCTGAGGCGATGGAAATAATGGGTAATAAACTTTCTGCTAAGGCGGCTGCTTTAAAATATGATATCCCGATGGTGCCAGGCACCGAAGAAGCGATTACCGATATTGAGGAAGCCAAACGCAGAGCCGTTGAAGTTGGGTTTCCTATCCTGATAAAGGCAGCGGCAGGTGGAGGCGGCAAAGGCATGCGGATAGTGGATACCGCAGCAGATTTTGAAGAACAAATGGCGTTGGCGGTATCAGAAGCAACCTCCGCTTTTGGCGATGGCTCCGTTTTTATTGAACGGTATGTTTCCTCTCCCCGTCACATCGAGATCCAGGTGCTTGGCGATACCCATGGCAATATAATTCATCTTTTTGAACGCGACTGCTCGGTGCAGCGCCGCCACCAGAAGGTAATTGAAGAGGCGCCATCATCAGTATTAACGCCGGAGATCAGGCAGCAAATGGGTAAATGTGCGGTAGATGTAGCCCGTTCGGTTAATTACACAGGAGCTGGCACGGTTGAGTTCATTATGGATGAACAACTGAATTTTTACTTTTTAGAAATGAACACCCGCCTGCAGGTAGAGCACCCGGTAACAGAACTGATCACCGGGATCGACCTGGTGAAAGAACAGATCCGGATAGCGAGGGGAGAAGCTATCAGCTTTAAACAGGAGGACCTGGAAATACAGGGCCATGCCATTGAACTACGGGTTTATGCGGAAGATCCGGATAATAATTTTTTGCCGGATATCGGCACACTGCAAACCTACGTTACCCCCAAGGGGCCGGGCGTTAGGGTGGATGATGGCTTTGAGCAGGGGATGGAGATCCCGATTTATTACGACCCGATGATCGCCAAACTGATCACGTAC
>NZ_CAIWNH010000184.1 GCF_903913935.1 uncultured Mucilaginibacter sp. | reverse complement strand
TAAATTAATTTTTCTGCAATGGTTTATAGTGGTCGGGGTGGCAGCCTTAAAAACGGTTCAATAGGCTATTGGCCCGGTAGTACCGAAATTGGGCCTTTTTTTAAATTTGACGGTAACAGATTACTGATCCGTTTTTAAATTTTATCCCGACCACTCTCAATTTGTGGCGGCTGAAACTAATCAGCCTGCAAAGCAATAAGTACATCCATGCTCCTGAGCGCGGCCAACTGCCCAGATACCAGAGGGAACTACTTGCACGCCTGGTAACAAATTGGCCAGCCATTCCTGTTTTATTGCTGCAGCATCCTGTTTGGTGGCCTCTGCAATCACTGCAGTATGTACGGTTATGGCTACATCACAAGCGCAAAATAGTACCCCGCTGGACTGCAACTCGTTTATCCCGATCTGTACTTCGCCCACTCCCGGCACCTTAAAAGTGCCTGCTTTCGGCTCCCAGAACGGATTTTGTGTAGCGGGGGCTTTTGTTGCATCGTTATTGATCTTAAATGACTCGCCAAATTTATACTTTTCCCAAAGTGGGTGCCCAAAAGCATAAGGAATAGCGTCATGCCGTAATATCACCACTACACCGCATTCACTTTCAGATGAGCCTGTCTTTTGGTTGGTGAGTAAAAATACCCGCGGCCATGCGAAAGGAAGTATGCTGTTAGGTTTAGTAACGTCAAATACTATCCTATGTTTCCCCTTTACCTGTTTAAACCATTCATCTGCATCTGAAATATCCTGTGCAGACATACCTTCGGCCGCCAAACCAAAAGGTGCAGAAAGCATTCCTGTACTTAACACTGCAGCGCTTGTTGCAAATTGCTTTAAAAATGTACGGCGTTGATTTAACCCGGTTTGATCGTTTGTTTTCATATTTGTAAAATTTAACTATCTAATTAATTGGACATAGACCTTTTTCGATTACAACGTTCAAGTGAGAATAACAGCAGTTAATAAAGGGGGGCACCTGCACTTTATCAGTCAATGCTTATTGTTTTGGTTGATTAATTGGCTTTTACTATGATAAAGTTATATAATAATAATAAATTCAGTCCGGTTTTCTTTTTTATTTCCAATGGATTGTCATTAGTTTTATAGGGTAAACCCTGTTATGCTAAACACTCATTTATGAGAACCCAAACTTATTTATCCTTCCTGGGGGCGTTATGCCTTATTTATTCCTGTAAAAAACATATTTCATCGACGGGGCACAGCGGGTGGAGCACGTATGCCGGATCAAAAGACGGCAACAGGTATTCCTCAAACAATCAGATCACACTTCAGAATGTAAGTCAGCTTAAAGTTGCATGGACCTATAGTTCAGCTGACAAAGACAGCGCAAACCGCAGCCAGGTGCAACCCAACTACTGGCTCAACCCGAAAAATGGAATCCAGTACCTTGTAAGTATCAGGGTGCCTGAATATCGCATGGATTCCATCGAAGCGCTTAATGCCATGCCGATAAGCGCAAACAGACCTGGAAAAAACGATGCCCAGATTCTAGCCAACCTGGCCACCTTCGAGCGTGCAACCGGCTCTCCTATCTTTTCCCATTATAATGTCATGCCGGTAATCGATGTCTTTGGTGGTGTGAGCGGTCGTGATTTGGGCGGACTACTCAAAGACATAAATCCTCTTATCGAAGAGGCCAAAAAGGAACTGCCGAAAGGAAGTTTTATCATGCTTCGCGGCCAAGCGGATACGATGCACTCCAGCTACGTGGGACTGGGCATTGGGTTGGTGCTTGCGGTTGTGCTCGTTTATTTGCTTTTAGTTGTGAATTTTCAGAGCTGGCTCGATCCCTTCATCATCATCAC
>NZ_CAIWNH010000183.1 GCF_903913935.1 uncultured Mucilaginibacter sp. | reverse complement strand
GCCAGGATTGGTTCTTCCATTTCCATTGCTGCGGCTATAGTTTTTTCACCCGGGTTAGTCAGGGCATCCAATAATTTATTATATAAAACATCATTAGCGCCCACCTGAAATTTACGGCCTGTTGATTCTGGCAGTTGAAAGACATTGTTTTTCAGTTCGGACAGCACTTTATATTCCATGTCATTATAGGGAATGACATCACCTTTGGATAACTTATCCCGAACAGGTATAGCTTGATCTATTTCTTGTTTTAGCTCAACCTTCTTTTCAAAAGCCAGCACATAATCGGCTATGACCTGTGCATCGGATGCGGCTTCAAAAAGTTCGGAAGGGTCTTCTTTTAACATTGCCGACCAATTACTGATGAGTTCTTCCTCGTTACTCATCTCGTAGCCCAGGTTTAGTTCAGTGCCTATCAGCAATGAAGCGATGTTGGTGCGCAGTTCTTCCCTGAAATAATTATCCGATCCGGCTTCGGCTCCCATCGGCTCATTCAAACGGCCATCCTGCGTTGCCCAGCGGGTCATTTCATGCAGTACAGCGTTATAATATTTTTCAGGGGATTCAAAAAGGTCTTTGTCCGGCACCTCAATGCTGTCGGTTTCCCGGTCATAATAGACAGCGTTGGAGTTTTCTGCAAGCGAAACTTTACTGGCATCAATAATATTTTGTGCCCTTTCTATGGGGCTTAAAGGCTGTAGCGAATTTTTTTCTTCCTGAACCTGTTTCCATTCCCGCAAATTATTAAGCTGTTCGCCATTGAATAAGGCATATTCTTTTAGGACAGGCTCGTCCAGTTTAACCCGGTGTGTTTTTGGCTTTCCATTTTCCTTCAATTCCTTTTCACCCTTGTCGTTTAACAACGGTTGGATTTCGCTGCTTGCATAAAAGTTGATCCATGTCCCTTTTTCTTCTTTTCTTACCGGGGTTTTATTATACGACGCCTTGTCAAATGACATCCATCGGGCATCCTCGCGGCCCTGCATCATTAATATTAAAGCTACATGCCCACGATAGTTTTTATCGGTTGCAGGGTTATAGGGTAAGGCAAAAGCGGCTTTACCATCTTCTTTTACAGGCTTTTGAAAAATTGAAGTGCCTGCTTTAAAATCAGCGATCAGCTTCTTTGCGACCTTTTCTGATAAGGGGGGATAATTATTGTCCATATTTTTAGTTTTTAATAGCTGTTTATTTAAGGTTCGTTATTTGATAAAGAAATTTTAGCGGGTTGATATACTTATTATGGTATTGTATAGCGAAATGCAGGTGCTCACCAGTTACCCGGCCAGTTAACCCTGAAACTCCCAAAGGAAACCCTGCCAGGACGCTGTCACCGGGAATTACAAAGAATTGCGAAAGATGGCCGTAAGTGGTTTTGAAATCCCCGTGATCCAGCCGGATGTATATACCCAACAATGGATTATACCCGGTAGCCGAAACATGTCCTGGTAATACTGCATATACGGTATCGTGATTTGCCCGCAGGTCGATACCTGCATGAAAACTATATTCCCCTGTTACCGGGTGAATGCGGTACCCGAACGGCGAAGTCATATACAAGTGTTTTAAAGGCAGACATACGACACAAAGCCAAAAAGTTAAGTTGTTCATCGTTCCGGGTTTTGTGCCTGTTTGATGGCGATGACATTTTCTAAAGTATCCAGGCAAAAGGGCTGGATTTTTTTATTGTCCCTTGCCATTTCCAGGGCTTTAAAATGCTTGTCCCCGGAGCCATACCGCAACAATAGGTCGATCTGTGTCAGCGCCTTTAGGTCGGGAAAGGAAGTTTCGTAAGCCATATCCGCCAGGTTTTGGTGAATCTGTTCAGCCGGTAACAATACCAGTAAGGCGTCTGAAGTGAATGAAGCATACTCGTTATCCTGAAAGCTGACGAGAATAGCATCATCCGCCAAATCGCTATTCACAATAAAGCCTATTTCATTTTGTCTCCCAGCCGGATCGTGGGTTAGTCCGGGGTGTACTAAAACAAGTTTTCCTGTTAGTTCATCATTCATTTTTATAAACTTTAATTATTCGTTTTCATGCTACCTTTTGGCAATACTGCTGCCTGCGGTGTTTTCTTAAATCCCGCAATAACGCCTGCAACCTCATTATTGATCCTGATAAAGTTTTGCCTCAGTATTTCATCTTTTTTACCACCAAAATCATAGTAAACAGGCATATCTTTATACCCGGCTTCTTCGGTAATAAGTTCTTTCTTGTTGAGGTTGATCTTGCAGTTAATGGCGGAGGTATCAAATTTCCCGGTATAGGTTTCCTGTGCATCCGCAGCAATCAGCCCAACGAGTTCACCTGTATTTAATGCCGCCATTTTACCTGCTGGGATAAGCGGCTCTAACTTTTCCTGTAAAGAAGTCGATGTTTTATTTCTGTCAATAGAAAGGCTTTCGCCAATCTGCTTGGATTTACCAAACAGCCGTTCTAACCAGTCCAGCGTTTCTTTATTACGGACTGATCCGGCCAGCACATTGCCCACCACTGATGTTATCGTTGCAGCGGTATCTTTGCCATATTGCTGATTGAATTGTGGTAATTCCTGTAACCCCATTAAAATCGCTACCTTATTTGACCGGGCAGTTGCCAGTAAATTTTCAATCTTATAAGTGTATAAGGTGGGTATTTCATCAATGATAAGCGCAGAGGGCAAGTTGCCTTTGTTGTTAATTAGCTTGGTAAGGCGGTTCATAATGACAGAATAACAGGCAGAATTGATGTTTTGCGTATTCGGGTCATTAGCCAGTACCACAATGCCCGGACTATCGGGGTCGGATATTTTGAGATTAAAATCATCCCCTGAAAACACCCAAAAAGTTTCTTTGGTAGCCAGCCGGCTAATAAATATTTTAAGCGTACCAACCTGGCCCTCTAATTGGTTAAAGGCTTTTGCTAAGTAGGCACTCTTAAAAGGCGAAAGTAAGGGGACCAATTCCGGCTCGGAAAATAGCGTATTAAAAATATCTTCATAAGACTGGTTCAAAAAGGATAGCACATGCGGGAAACTGGAAAACTTGCCGTCCTTATACTTGCTGAAAAAGTAAATACAGGCCGATAAAAAGTTAATAGCAGACTGTGTAAAGAACTGGTCACTACCACCTGATTTATCTCCCTTTTTCATGGCTTCTACCAACCCTTCGGCCCCTTCGGATGCATCGGCCAGCGTTTTCAAATAATCACTGCGCCAGGGATTTGTACGCCTGCTCATTTCCGGCTCATTCAGGTTAATGACATGAAACCCATGCTTTTTGATTTTACCCTGTTGCTTGGCCATTAAATAATGGTAATAAGCGATCTTGCCCAAATCAGGAAACTTGAAATCGTACACACAGGCACAAAACTCTTTAGCGATAAGCTGGCGTATAAATGGATTTACGATACCAAAACTTTTACCGGAACCGGGTGTACCAATTAAAATAGTCCCCCTAAACGGATTAACAATATTTATCCAGCCATCCCTTACTTTCCCCTTAAAATAAAACAACATGGGTATGTTCACCGAATAAGGTGTTACCACAGGCTTTATCTGCTGCATAAAACTCTCCCCTTCCACATTCCATTTATCTTTGCCTAAACCTGAGCGGATAATTTTGGAAACATTATCCATCGAAACACTGATCAGGATAGCTCCGATAAAGGAGCAAACCATGTACATCAGGTTGAACCATGTTGTGTAAGCACATACGATGGTTGATGGCCTGCCCTGGTAAACGATGCTGCCGAAAAATAATAGCAGCCCTAAAGCAAGCGGGTATAAAATGTGCTTTTTAGGATCGAGTTCAATGTTCTTTTTGGCCAATGTGCCAATGCTTACCAAACAGATCAGCAAAAGCGTTGCGAGTTTACTATAGATCAATTGCTGGTAGATCACAATATGGCTGATCTTGTCTATGGCCTTACCAAAAAAGCCCCAAAAAGGGGCTTTGCTATAAATAAAAATTGCGGCTTCCAGTGCAATGGACAAATAAATGGCGCATTGCAAAAAGCCGTGCAGCTTTTGCTGCGCGTGTGTTTCTTCCATAATATTGATTTTAAATTATTAGCGGCTTACCGCATAGGGAAGAACTTCTTCTGTTTCGGGCCCTAAGCCGGTGTTGGGTTCAACGACCCCGTTTTGTTTGGCCGTGTTCTCTTTAATCTTCCCGCTGATCTCTTTTTCAAGCACGGAGAGTTCGGCCTTCATTTGCTTTAATTCTATTTCCTTTTCAAATGGCCTGCCGATCAGGCTTTCCATTTTTGGGATACTTTCATCCAGTTCGGCAAGGTCTTTTTTGTACTTTTCCACCAATCCGTCAACCTTGTCGATGGCATTCAGGAAATAGCGGGCCGCCAGTTTTGGGTTATCTATGTTAGGGCTGCCCTGGCTATAGGTATATCTGATCCCTGAATCCCCCCTTTCGGCGAATAGGGTATTGTAATAATTATAGCGTATCCGACCTTTGTCTTCATGCGCTTCCCTATGATTTTGGATATACAATTGAAACCCGTAAAGACTACCGATATTTTTCACCGGGTCTTCCCCGACTTTCGGCCTCCAGTCCAAATATTGCCGGATCAGGAATTTCCCGATTTCTTCGGCATCAGCCGATTTGAGTCCCTGTAACTGTATTGGATTGGACTTACTATTGTCTTTTTCGTGCTTTAAATGCTGTTTATAGACCTTTTCATCACCATACAGGCGGTCAAGCATTTGGCAGGTCTTTTCCTTATCCCGCAATTGGTCTTCCAGACCGTACCGTGTCCGGGCGATTTCCCTAAAGTGTGCTGTTTTCAGGCTCTCCATAACGGCAATCTTTTTCTCCAGCTTTGATTTTTCCAATAACGAGGTATCACCGGAAAGAATGGCAATGTATTCAGAGAAATTCATCCCGCTTTTTTCATCCATAGCCCCCTCATCCAATGTGCGCACATTCAGTTCACAGTTTTTCATCTGCGAAATAAAAGTCTGCTTGTTTTTGAGCAAGTTGAACTTGTAATTATCAAGTGACTGCTCTACCGCGTAGATAAAGTTTTTGACCTTGTTACCGTAAAAACTTTTTGCCAGCCAATTCCCCTGTCTTGCGCCCCGGCCATCACGCTGTTCCAATTCAGACGGTTTCCACGGTATATCCATGTGGTGCATGGCAATTACCCGCTTCTGAACATTCAAGCCCGTACCTGCCTTTTCGGTGCTGCCGATCAGTATCCTGATCTCGCCGCTATTCATCTTGCGGAAAAGTTCCGGTTTCTGCCTGTCTGTCCAGTCATGGATAAAGGTGATCTCGTGATGCGGAATGTCAAGGTCAGTTACCAGCTTTTGCTTCAGTGCATCATAAATATTAAAGGCATCGGGCTTGGGTGTACCAATATCACTGAAGATGATCTGTGTTCCTTTATGCGGGGTGCTTTCGTGGTAGAGTTCCGCGACTTTCCTTGCGCAAACATTCACCTTGTTATTGGGATGGTCTTCATAAGCCGGATCAATCAACCGCATATCTGCCGACATCTTTTTAGCATAGTTCGTCGCAATCAGCATCCGGGCGGTATCTTCTTCTTTGGTAAGCGGCGCGCGGCCTATTAAAGTGGCATCCCCCGTCTTTGCGAATTGCATCAGCTTTTGAATAAATTCCTTTTGATCGGGAGTGGGCGGAATATTGGCCAAAGCCTCATCCAAATCCGGCTTATCCAATTGGATATGTTTTGCCGTTTTATAGTCGGTGATCTCATTATAGAATAGCGCCAGTTCGGGAACTTTTATAAAATGGCGGAACCGTTCCTTGGCTACGATCTCATTGGTTACCGAAAACTCGAAGTCGGTGGTCTTTTTTGCGAACACCGCTGCCCAGCCATCAAAATTCTCAATCCGCTGGCGTTCCAATTCTTTTGGCCGGAGATATTTAAAGATCAGGTACATTTCCGTCAGGCTGTTAGAAATTGGTGTACCGGACAAAAAAGTTACGCACAGATCGGCATCAAACTTTTGCTGAAGGGTACGCACCGCAAAAAGCATATTGAGCGCCTTCTGGCTGCCGTCCATATTGCCCAGCCCGGCCACCCGTGTGTGCCTTGTGGTAAAGGTGAGGTTCTTGAACTTATGCGATTCATCCACAAAAAGGTGATCTACATTCATTTCACTGAAATTTATCCCTGTATCCTTCCTGTTTTCAATGGCATACAGTACCCCATTTAATTTTCCTTCCAGGTTGTTCTTACGGATTTCCAGCCCTTTGAGCATTTTGCGGGAAATTTCACCGCCCAAGTCCTGCAATGTTTCAAGGTCGCGTTCAATATTGTCCAGTTCAATTTCAAATATTTCCTTTTGCACCTCCGGTGACTGCGGTATTTTACCAAACTGGTCATGCGTCATAATGATGCAGTCCCAATTATTATTTT
>NZ_CAIWNH010000182.1 GCF_903913935.1 uncultured Mucilaginibacter sp. | reverse complement strand
GGATACGGTACTGAATTTACCTTTTCGATCCTATTTGAAATTGCCCAGCCGGAAGAAAAGAAGGACGAAACCGTGTTAATCGTAGCGCCAAATTCGACGCCGGATTTACTTGGAATGCGGGTTTTAATTGTTGACGATAATAAAATGAATATCATGATCGCCTCAAAATTCCTTAAAAAATGGCATGCAAATCCGGATGAGGCCATCAGCGGGCACGAAGCAATCGAATTAACGAAACAAAACAATTACGACCTGATCATCATGGACCTGCAAATGCCCGGGATGGACGGTTTTGAAGCAACCCGCATCATTAAACGATCAAATCCGCAGATACCTATTTTAGCACTTACCGCGGATGCAATGCCCGAAACCCACAGCAAAGCCTTTGCCGCAGGCATGTGCGATTACCTTACAAAACCTTTTGTACCGAATGTCCTTTTTGAAAAAGTGGCCAGGTATTATGTGCCGGTGGAGGGCTGAAGCGGTCATTGGTCATTTGCTTCGCGTCATTGGTCATTGGTAAACGGATATATCCAGTGCGCATTTAATTACAAATGACTAATGACCAATGCCTAATTTGACCTTATCGCTTCAACCGGATCCAACTTAGCCGCAAACCAGGCCGGGATGATTCCTGAAATTACCCCAATGATAAACGAAGTACCGATGCCGATAATGATATTTTTTATATCGAGTACAATTTTCACGTCGGCGGCGGCGCTGACCGCCAGGGTAACCAAATAAACCAAGCCCAGCCCTATTACCCCACCCATCAAACATAAAAATATAGCTTCGATCAAAAATTGCAATAAGATAAAATAGCTTTTTGCCCCGAGTGATTTTTGGATCCCGATAATATTGGTGCGTTCCTTAACAGAAACAAACATAATGTTGGCGATACCAAATCCACCGACAAGGATAGAGAACAAACCTATAATTAAGCCCACTGTATGTAAAATACCAAATACTACATCAAGCTGGTTAGATATAATCGTCGTTTTATTTAAAGAAAAGTCGTCGTCAGCACCCGGTTTTATCCGGTGGATTGAACGCATTAAACCCTTCAGTTCGCTTTCTACTTCATCAACGCCAATACCCGGCTTGCCGCGGACTACGATCTGCGGGCCGTAATTATCATTTTGAAAGTCGATGACATCCTTTGCGAAATTCAAGGGTAACAGGATCTCCTTATCTGTTGATATTCCTAAGATATCTTTTCCCTCCTTTTTAAACACCCCCACCACTTTTACATACCGGCCCATTATCTTTAGCTGTTTGTCAATTGCGCCGCCGTAAGGAAAAAGGTCATGAGCAATATCGTATCCAATTATAGTTACCGGGCTGCCCGCCCTTGATTCCATATTTGTAAAATACCTGCCTTCCGAAAAATCAAAATTCCAGGTAATATCATGATCCTGGCTGGCAGCGTCAATTTGCGCACCACTTACCGTATTGCTTTGGTATTTAACCGTGCGGTTATCAATACCCACTTCATATGAAATACCAAGCGCGGTGGTGCTTAAACGCTGTAGTGCGTCAAAATCCCGTAATTTAGGTACCGGGCGCTGCATATATTTCCACCACGGAAAATCGTCTCCCCCTCCACCCCATGGCCATTTTTGAATATAAATACTATTGCTGCCTAATTTGTTTACGCTGTTTTGCAGGTTATTTTTTAGTGTATCAACCGCCGAAAAAACGAAAATAATGGTAAAAATGCCTATGGTTACCCCCAGCAGGGATAAAAATGTGCGCAGCTTATTACCCCTTAACGAATCGTTGGCAAATAAAAAGCTTTCCCTCAAAAGTTTTAAAAACAGCATATTTATCTATTTTGTGATTACACCGATTATGGTTTGATTTTACCGATGCTCACTACTATCAGTTGCATTCCTTTGGGTGTTAGACCATACTGCCGCTGATAAGTTACACTATTTATTTTATTTAAAAACAGAATCGGCTATTCATTGTAATGATATAATAAAACGCAATAAACTTTGTCAAGCCGGCATAATTATGTAATCTTATCGGTTAAATCATACAACAAAATCGGTGAAATCACAAATTTATTCCTTACATTTGCGCCCTTGAAAATTCATATCATTTAGCATGAAATTATCTCAATTTAAGTTCAACCTGCCTGATTCGTTAGTAGCCCACACCCCTGCCCATACACGCGACGAGGCGCGATTAATGGTGCTGCACCGCGAAACAGGCCAAATTGAGCATAAAATATTTAAAGACGTCCTTGACTATTTTGATGACAAGGATGTGATGATCCTTAACAACACCAAGGTATTTCCGGCCCGTATGTATGGCAACAAGGAAAAAACTGGTGCAACTATCGAAGTTTTTTTACTTCGTGAGTTAAATAAAGAATTGCGTTTATGGGATGTACTGGTTGACCCGGCCCGCAAAATACGTGTTGGCAATAAATTATATTTTGGTGATGACGACCTTTTAATTGCCGAAGTTGTTGACAATACCACCTCCCGTGGCCGTACGATCCGTTTCCTTTTTGACGGGACTGATGAAGAATTCCGCCGTAATGTGGAGATCCTGGGTGAAACACCGCTTCCAAAATATATCAAACGCAAAGCTACAGCCGAAGATAAGGAACGCTATCAAACTATTTTTGCAAAGCATGAAGGCGCAGTTGCTGCCCCTACCGCAGGCTTGCATTTTAGCCGCGAGCTGATGAAACGCCTTGAATTAAAAGGTGTTGAATTTGCCGAAGTAACCTTGCATGTTGGCCTTGGAACCTTCCGCCCTGTTGAGGTTGAAGATTTGACCAAGCACAAAATGGACTCAGAACAGTTTATCATAGAAGAAAAACAAGCCAATATAGTAAACAGGGGGATCGACCTTAAGAAACGAATTTGCGCTGTAGGTACCACCTCGATGCGTGCGATTGAATCAGCGGTATCGGCAAACAAAACATTAAAACCTGCAAACGACTGGACGAGCAAGTTTATCTTCCCGCCGTACGATTTCAGCATTGCAAATTCAATGATCACCAACTTCCATACACCCGAATCAACTTTACTGATGATGGTTTGCGCATTCGGTGGTTATGAGCATGTAATGAATGCCTATGAAGTGGCTGTGAAAGAAAAATACCGCTTTTACAGCTATGGCGATGCAATGCTGATAATTTAATTAGATTTGAGTATTGAAATTTGAGATAGGAGCTAGTAATCATATCTCAAATTTAAACTTTTTTCTAATGTCTCCCACGGCTCATCTCATATCTAAATACGTCATTATTGTTGCCGGCGGCTCCGGAAGCCGGATGCAGTCTGCGGTTCCCAAACAATTTTTGATGCTCAATGGAAGGCCTGTATTAATGTATACGATTGAGGCTTTTTTTAATTCCGCATCAAACCCCAAAATCATCATTGTTATACCGGCAGCTTACCAGCAGTATTGGAAGGAACTTTGCGCCGAATATAATTTCACTATCGACCACCAATTGATAGCGGGCGGCGAAACCAGGTTTCATTCAGTTAAAAATGGACTCAACGCCATAACACAAGACAACAATACGTTGGTTGCTGTTCATGATGCCGTACGCCCTTTACCGGGAGAGGCCGTAATTAATGAATCTTATAAACAAGCAGCTGCAACCGGCAATGCCATTACTGCAGTAAAAAGCCGCGACTCTGTGAGGCAGTTAAAAAACGGTGTGTCGATAAGTTTATTAAGGGACGAAATATTCCTGGTGCAAACACCGCAAACCTTTCAAATAGCGCAGCTAAGGAAAGCGTACAACCAGCCTTTTAACGAAGGTTTTACAGATGATGCCAGCGTTGCTGAAGCAGCGGGTTTCCCCATTTCCATCATTGAAGGCAGCTACCGCAATATAAAGATCACTTTCCCGGAAGATATAGCAATTGCGGAACAGTTCATGGTTGATGGTTCATAGTTCATAGCCGGAATTTGCTAACTTTAGTCTCCTCATTGAAACCATGAACCATGAACCATGAACCATGAACCATGAACCGACCTATGCCCTTCGGATGACACCTAAAAGTATTGCAATTACAGCAATTACTAACAGGATATGGATCAGTCCGCCACCAACAGGATAAACAAAGGCTCCGAATATCCATCCGATGACCAGGATTACAGCGATTAAATAAAGAATGCTTCTCATTTTATAAAGTTTTAGTAGATCATATTTTATATTCAACTAAAACTATTCCAAAATGTTTTACAAAATAAAAAACCCTGCATCAGCAGGGTTTTTTATTTTAAAGGCGCCTTTTAATATTCGTCCTCGTTAAAGAAGAAGTCATCTTTTGTAGGGTAATCAGGCCATATCTCTTCGATGTTCTCATATGGCTCACCGTCATCCTCCAATGCCTGCAAGTTTTCAATAACCTCAACAGGCGCTCCGGAACGGATCGCGTAATCAATCAATTCATCTTTTGTTGCGGGCCATGGCGCATCTTCTAGGTGCGATGCAAGTTCAAGTGTCCAATACATATGTTTTTATTTAGTGTTATCAGGTAAATTTACTTTTTCGCAAAAGTATAATATTTTTTATTTGATTATCAAATTTTTCATTAATATGGTTTGATTTTTTTTGGCAATACAGCTCTCACGGCCGGTTTGATTTTTTTTGGCAGCATCCGGCGGTTTTCCTGAACCGATCATACTCTCGGTATCCACTGATTTTCAGGAACTTTGCT
>NZ_CAIWNH010000181.1 GCF_903913935.1 uncultured Mucilaginibacter sp. | reverse complement strand
GTATTTGAAACACGAAAGCTTAAAGAGGGTAAAATCCCGGTAAATAATTAATAAAATATTTTAAAATTTAAATCTTTAGTCATGTTAGTTGTATTAGAAGTTGCTGCATTAGTTGCTATCATTGTATTGCCATTATTTGCACCACAAAGAAGCGTTAAATAATTGTTCAACTACAATTAGTTAGGAAATACACTGGGCTGATCTTTTGATCAGCCCATTTTTTTTTGAAGTTTTTAAAACCGGGCCTAAACTATCCTCCCGATCGATATAAATAGCCATTTTATCACATCTCCTGCCTTGTATATATTGTTTAAACACTATTCTCATAATAAATAAGTCGTGTTTATAGGCTGTTAAGTTAAATTTTAACAAATTTTAACATTTAAACAGGTTATTGCAGTAGCAAAAAAATGATCGGGTGCTTAAGTTTGCAATCCAAAATAAAATGGATCTAATGGAAGATATAAATAGTAACGGCGGGCATCTTTCAACCGATGCATTGTCAGGTAGTTCATCGTATTCAACAGATATAAGGGCCATTAACGAAATGATACAGCGTGAAAGCGCCTTTGTTGATCTTTTAAAAATGGAGATGGATAAAGTTATTGTGGGCCAGAAGTATATGGTAGAGCGGTTACTGATCGGTTTATTGGCCGATGGGCATATCCTTTTGGAAGGTGTGCCGGGTCTGGCAAAAACATTGGCTATCAATACACTGTCAAAAGCTATCCAGGCTGATTTCAGCCGCATTCAGTTTACACCTGATTTGTTGCCTGCCGATTTGGTTGGAACAATGATCTACAACCAGAAAAAGGAAGAATTTATTGTGCGCAAAGGGCCTGTATTTTCGAATTTTGTGTTGGCTGACGAAATAAACCGCGCACCGGCCAAGGTGCAAAGTGCATTGCTTGAAGCGATGCAGGAACGGCAGGTTACAATTGGCGACAATACTTTTGCGTTGCCTAATCCTTTCCTTGTGCTCGCTACGCAAAACCCGATCGAGCAGGAAGGTACCTACCCGCTTCCTGAAGCGCAGGTTGACCGCTTTATGCTGAAAGTGGTTATCGGTTACCCCAGTAAGGAAGATGAGAAACTCATTATACGCGCTAACGTAAACCCACAAGGGGTGTTAAAGCCAAAACCAGTTGTGCACCCAGACGAAATTGTGAGGGCACGAAAAGTGGTGAGAGAAGTTTATATGGATGAGAAAATTGAGCAATATATAATTGATATCGTTTTTGCTACCCGTTATCCTGAGCAATATAAATTAGCGAATTATAAAAACCTCATCAGTTTTGGCGCATCGCCAAGGGCAAGCATTAACCTGGCGCTTGCAGCCAAGGCCTATGCCTTTATTAAACGCAGGGGCTATGTAATACCCGAAGACGTGCGGGCAATTTGCCATGACGTACTGCGTCACCGTATTGGCCTTACCTATGAGGCCGAAGCTGAAAATATGACCACTGAAGATGTTATTACAGGGATTTTGAACGCTGTTATTGTACCGTAAGTTGGATTAAGAGTCAAGAATCAAGAGTCAGGAAGAAAGACAGGGAAAAAGGATATTGCCGGATGGATTGATCAGATGGTATTTATCTTGATTCAAGGGTCTTTACTCATCGCTCTAAAAAAAAGCTATGGCAAGAGACACCAAAGAACTGCTAAAAAAAGTAAGAAAGATCGAAATAAAAACCAGGGGGATGAGCAACCACATCTTCTCAGGCGAATACCACTCGGCTTTTAAAGGCAGAGGTATGGCTTTTAGCGAGGTGCGCGAATACCAGGTAGGGGATGAGATCAGGACGATTGACTGGAACGTTACCGCCCGTTTTAATCATCCCTATGTTAAGGTTTTTGATGAAGAGCGCGAGCTTACCGTAATGCTGCTGATGGACGTAAGCGCCTCTGAGAATTTTGGTACCATCACCCAACAAAAACAGGATCTTGCAACCGAAATTTGCGCTGTACTGGCTTTTTCGGCCATACAAAACAATGATAAGGTGGGGGTGATCTTTTTTAGTGACAAAATTGAAAAATTTATCCCGCCAAAAAAGGGTCGTAGTCATATTTTAATGATCATAAGAGAATTGATCGACTTTAAACCCGAAAATAAAGGTACCAATGTGGCTGAGGCGTTAAAGTATTTTACCAGTGCCATAAAAAAGAAGTGCACCGCCTTTATTATTTCGGACTTTATGAGTCCGGAATTTGAGAACGAACTTAAAATTGCAAATAAAAAGCATGATATTATTGCATTAAGGCTTTTTGATAAGCATGAAGAGGAATTCCCTGACCTAGGGCTGATTCCTGTAAAAGATGAAGAGACGGATGAAATATTTTGGGTGAATACCGGTGATAAAAAAGTGAGAAATGCTTTTAAAATTGATGCGCTAAAAAGAAACGCCCGGCTAAAAGAAGTGTTCAGCCACTCGGGCGTGGATGCAACAGAAATAGGCACACATGAATCATACGTAAAACCATTAATGACATTATTTAAAAAACGGGAAAGAAGAAGGTGATAAATATGAATAACCGGTTTTTAAACTATATCCTGGCTTTACTATTGTTAACTTTTTTAAGTTATAAAGCCAGTGCGCAAAACATACAAGCGGAGGCTAAACTGCAGCAATACACCATCAGGATAGGCGATCAGACCAAATTATTCCTGACTGTACACCAGCCTGCTAAAGAACATGTAAACTTTCCGAAGCTTACTGATACTATAACCGGTAAAATACAGGTAGTAGGTGCCAATAAGCCTGATACCAGTTATGACCAGAACGATCATAGCTTATTAACCGTAACGCAAAGCTATACCATTACCTGTTTTGATGCTGGAACCTATACTATGCCATCATTTTCAATCGGAACAGCGGGCGGCGTCATAAAAACGAATGAATTAACACTGCAGGTTGAAACCGTTAAAGTGGATACA
The DNA here is from genome assembly GCF_903913935.1 of uncultured Mucilaginibacter sp. Taxonomy (GTDB): domain Bacteria; phylum Bacteroidota; class Bacteroidia; order Sphingobacteriales; family Sphingobacteriaceae; genus Mucilaginibacter. The sequence goes on along the minus strand of NZ_CAIWNH010000181.1, from coordinate 3,256 downwards.
ACCAAAGCCATTTATGATATTAAACAGCCAATAACCGTTAGCTATACTTTTTTAGACTGGCTAAAGGATAATTGGTATTGGATTGTTTTGCCTTTGCTTATTGTTGGGTTGGTTTTAGGCCTGATATGGTATTTGCGCAGCAGACCAAAAGCCGAACCTTTGGCCGGGGCGCCCAGGCTGGTTGTGCCTCCGCATGTGACAGCATTAAACCAGTTAAAACAGCTGAAAGATAAAAAGCTATGGCAGCAGGAAGAAGTTAAACAGTATTATATCGAATTAAGTGATATCATCCGTGAATACCTTGAGAAAAGATATGCTATTAAAACCCATGAAAAAACAACTGACGAAATTTTTGACAGTTTAAAACGCATTATTATTACAGATACAAACAGGAGTAAGTTAAGACATATACTGGTGTTGGCCGACCTGGTGAAGTTTGCCAAAGAAAAGCCATTGCCTGCAGAAAATGAGGAAAGTATAGAAATTGCTGTGGATTTTGTAGTTGCAACAAAGCAACAGGAAAGGCCTGCAACGGAAGGAGGCAATCAGCATGTTTAGCGGAATTGAATTTGCGCATCCGGGTTTTTTCTGGCTTTTAATCATCATTCCCGGCATGATTGGCTGGTATATTTGGCGAGAGAAAAAATTATATGGCAGTTTAAGTGTTTCAGCAATAAGGGCATTTGCATTACCGGTAAAAAACAGCCTGCCAAAGTTTCGCCATGTGGGTATCGTATTACGGTCACTGGCGATAGGCTCACTGATATTGGCCTTAGCGAGGCCACAATCCTCATTAAGCTGGCAAAATTCCACCACCGAAGGGATCGATATCGTGATCGCTTCCGATATTTCGGGAAGTATGCTTGCCGAAGACTTTCAGCCTAACCGGTTGGAAGCAGGAAAGAATATCGCCATTGATTTTATCAAAAACCGCCCCGACGACCGTATCGGCCTCGTTATTTTTAGCGGAGAGAGTTTTACCCAATGCCCTTTAACAATCGATCATGATGTTTTGGTAAATCTCTATGCTGACGTTAAATATGGAATGATAGATGATGGTACAGCGATAGGTATGGGGCTGGCCACAGCTGTAAACCGCCTTAAGGAAAGTGAGGCTAAAAGCAAAGTGGTTATACTGCTAACAGACGGTTCAAATAACATGGGCTCTATCCCCCCGCTTACTGCAGCCGAAATAGCAAAGGATTTTGGCATTAGGGTTTATACGGTAGGTATCGGAACCCACGGCTTTGCACCTTACCCGGTACAAACACAGTTTGGGGTTCAATACCAAAGGATACCTGTAGATGTGGATGAAGGTACACTTACTAAGATCGCAAATATTACCGGAGGTAAATATTTCAGGGCAACAGATAACCAAACGCTAAAAAACATTTACGAACAGATAGACAAAATGGAAAAGGCGAAAATTGATGTTACTCAATATCACAAAAAAACCGAATTGTTTTTGCCCTTTGCACTGATCACGTTGTTTTTGCTGTCGCTGGAGTTTATTTTGAAAAATACATGGCTGAGGGGGGCTTTAACATAGTATGCTAAGATTTGCCAACCCGGAATTTTTATGGGGCATGTTAATCGTTCCTGTTTTTATACTGCTGTTCCTGTGGGTAAGCAGGTGGAAAAAACGCGCTTTTGCCGCATTGGGCGATAAAAAAGTAGTTGAGGCGATGGTGCCGCAGGTGTCTTTTTCACGGCCATGGCTAAAATTTATTTTATTTATAGCTGCCTTTTCAATGCTGATCGTCGGAGCTGCTGATCCGCAGATCGGCTCGAAAATGGAGGAAGAGAAAAAGAAGGGCGCCGACCTGATGATCCTGCTGGATGTTTCAAACAGTATGCTCTCGCAGGATATGGCTCCCAACCGGCTGGAAAATGCTAAAAGAGCGTTAGCGCAACTGATCGACAACTTACATAATGACAGGATAGGAATCGTTGTTTTTGCAGGAGAGGCTTATGTACAACTACCGGTGACGACAGATTACTCTGCGGCGAAACTGTTTTTAAATACCATTAATACCGGAATGGTTCCGACCCAGGGCACTGCCATAGGCGCCGCCATTGATATGGGCATGAAATCGTTTGATTTTAAAGACGGAACAGGTAAAGCAATGATCATTATCACAGATGGCGAAAATCACGAAGACGATGCCGTTGCGGCCGCAAAAAATGCTGCAGAAAAAGATGTGATGGTAAATGTGATTGGTATGGGCTCAGAGAAAGGTGCGCCGATCCCTATTTTCCAAAACGGGAAACAGGCGGGTTTTCATACCGATAGCGTCGGGACTACCGTTATTAGTAAACTGAATGAGGATATGTGCAAGGAGATTACAGCTGCAGGCCGGGGCGTTTATGTACGCGCCACTGATGCCAATGCCGGGCTGAATATTGTGATGGGGCAGATAGGTAAGGTGCAACGGAAAACCTACGACAGCAAATCATTTAAGAATTTTGAAGACCGTTTCCAGTTCTTCCTGGCTGTTGCTTTTATTTTATTAATTGTTGAATTCTTTATCTCGAACAGGAAAAGCTCAAGGTTAAGCGGATTGAACTTATTTGAGGTGAAAAAAACATGAAGTATTTAATTATCATCATATTATTTTTACTGAGCGGAAACCTTCTGTTTGCGCAGGATAAAAGTTTGATTCATAAAGGGAATGAGCTTTACAAGCAGCAGAAATACAAGGAGGCTGAGGAAAATTACCGTAAATCTGCTGAAAAGAAAAATCAGGATGTGACAAGCAATTTTAACCTTGGCGACGCGCTTTACAAACAAAAAAAGTTTGCAGATGCCGGCGAACAGTTTAATAAATTAGCCTCGGCTCCCCGTAATAATAGAGCTTTAACAGCACAGGCCTATCATAACCTGGGGAATTCGTTCCTGGAGAACAAAAAACTGGAGGAAAGTATTGATGCTTATAAAAAGGCGCTGTTGAATAACCCGAAAGACGATGAAACGCGCTATAACCTGGCCTATGCCCAGGAAAAGCTAAAGCAGCAGCAACAGCAAAATAAGCAGAACCAGAATAATAAAAACCAGGACAACAAAAATCAGCAGAATAAGGATAATAAAAACCAGGATAATAAGAATAATAAAGACCAGAATAAGCAAAACCAGGACAAGCAAAATCAAAATCAGGATAAAAAAGATCAGCAAAACGGGCAACAAAAGGATAAACTTTCAAAAGAAGATGCTGAACGGATGCTCGACGCCCTGAATAATGATGAAAAGCAAACCCAG
>NZ_CAIWNH010000180.1 GCF_903913935.1 uncultured Mucilaginibacter sp. | reverse complement strand
CAGCACCGCTCAAGTCAGCACCTCTCAGGTTGGCATCGCTTAAGTTTATTTTTAGATCGACAGCCGCTTCAACCGTTAATTTAACCGTATTATTTTCTACGTCATGGTTAAAAATAACAGCATCAGTAAATTTATTTTTTATTTCAATTAGCATTGCTCATCCCCTCTGTAATTGCCAAAAGTTCGTCTTTTTGTCCTTGTAATTTCGAGCACTTTTCAATTGCTTCTTCCTTTATCCTTGCAATTTGATCGTCAATGTTTTCTACACTTGACGGTATTATAGCTTCCATCGGAATGGCCTCGAACTCAACTTTTTGCCATTCGGAAATTCGGATGGCATCATTGTTTTGTCGTACGGTGGATGAAACAAACTGCAATCCAGCTACACATGACATTGCCCCAGTTTGGGCATATTCGTAAACTGCAACATTCATAATTATTTTTTTCATTTTTATTATCCTCGTTGTTAGATAAAGTGCCGGAATCCCACCGGCTTTGGAATTGCATTTCCCTTTTTTAGGTCAGAGAGTAATTCCTAAGATATGACCTGAATTTGTTTTTTAAAAAAACGCCCTGTTGCCAGGGCTAATGGTGCGGCCGTCCCCAGCCGCCGAGGAGATGACTATTTGCGCTTTGCTATGTTATGCGCGGTTTTTGATTTTCTTACATGTGCCATATGGACGTGGGTTTTGTTTACGGCCTTTTTACCGCCCTTGCCACGCGAAAAGTAAGTGGGAAGTGATGCTAAAGCATTATCGTACTCAGCTGAATCTTTCGCCATGCCGTTTAATGCGTGCAGTGCGGCAAAAATTAATTTTGATCTTCTGAACGCTTGTCCTGCCATTTTATTCTCCTGGTTGGTTGTTTTGTTTCGATGGTTATAATATACAGTAATTAACAAACAATGCAACTTATTTATTAATTATTTTATTAATAGAACATATCTTTTTCTTGGCATCCTCCAAACCCCACACCAACAGATATGTCTTGCCATTGGCACACACTTTGTCGCAAAATTTTTCCTGCTCATCACTCCAAACGCCGCCTTTGACCCGCTTAAATTCAACGTAACAATTCCAGTCATCAATAAACAAATCAGCCACACCCGCAGTCACGCCTTCCATGACCAATGATGCTGCTTCCCTGGCCGAACGGTTACCACCATTGGGTATGGCGTAAATAAGCACGTCCGGGAACGTGTGCCGGAACCAATGTATGAACGCCGCTTGCTCACTGTGTTCTGTCGGCACATTCCGGGCATCTTCGCAAACTTTTAAAAAATCATTTGTGATGAGCCGCTCGTCATCTAACATCGTGTCGCGCAGATGAACATCCGCCAACATGGCAAAGCCAATAAACTCATTCCTGTCCTTTTTTTTCATCTTGCGTTGCTTTAATGTCGCGTCCAGCTCGTTTTTAAAAATATCATCTGAAATCACTAATCCCCCTAAAATATTCAACCCAATAATCTCGGCTTTCAGCCGGTTCAAGCATCACGTCAGCTATTATGTCCGGCGCAATGCCCAGTTCTTCAAACTGCATTTTAAATAGATCGTCGTGCATTGTTAGTATGCCATTGGCGCAATACTGGCGTTCTACTGGAATTGGCTGTGGTAGGCAACATGGGCAGGGATTCCCAACATACGCGAGTTAGTAAGTGATCTGCTTAGCTTGTCATAGTCAATAAGCCCACT
>NZ_CAIWNH010000179.1 GCF_903913935.1 uncultured Mucilaginibacter sp. | reverse complement strand
TTGTTTAAGGCCCGGTTTGAGAAAAAGCCGGGTCTTTTTATTTATTATTGTATCTCCAATTAAACCAATTTACCATGCTTCGTTATCTGCTTTTGCCGGCCATTGCCTGTTTTTTTGCTTTTAGTTTATTTGCCCAGCGTCCGGCTAAAAAAACTTCGGGATACCCCAATAGCATTGTTCCGGTGGGTATCGTCAAAAATATTTCTGATGCTGCTTTGCTGGATATTGTTCAGCGGCAAACCTTCAGGTATTTCTGGGAATTTGGCCACCCGGTAAGCGGGATGGCGAGCGAAAGGGACAATACCGTAAAAGCCAACTATTACTGGGATTATATTAACGAAGCGGACGGTCAGCCTAATTTTAGTAAAGGCACGTTCGGGCCCGAGGCCTGCGCTATGGGGGGCACCGGTTTTGGCATCATGGCAACTGTTGTGGCTGTTAACCGGGGATGGATCGGCAGGGATACCGCTTTAAAACGCATCGTTAAAATTGTCGATTTTTTGATAAAAGCGGATTGCTACCACGGGATCTACCCCCATTTCATGAACGGCGTTACCGGCAAAACCATTCCCTTTGGCCGGCTGGATGATGGCGCAGATATTGTGGAGACCAGCTACTTGTTTATGGGCCTGCTTACCGCCCGGCAATATTTTAACGGGGACACCCCGCTGGAAAAATATTTCAGGAACCGCGTATCGGATATGTGGTACTCCGCCGACTGGAACTGGCACAGCAAAGAAGACAACAAACATTTGTACTGGCACTGGAGCCCGACCAATGATTTTAACATGAATTTCCCGGTGTTTGGCTATGATGAAGCGCTGATCACTTATATTGTTGCGGCTTCTTCGCCGAATCACCCTATCTCAAAGGAGTTGTACGAAAACTCCTGGGTAAAAAGCCCCAGCTGGAAAAACGGCAAAACTTACTACGGCTATAACCTGCCTTTGGGTGGCTATGATAAGGGCGGACCCTTATTTTTTGAGCAATACACCTATATGGGCATCAACCCTAATGGCTTAAAGGATGACCAGGGCATAGATTATGCCGAGCAAACCAAAAACCATACACTCATTAACCGGGCCTATTGTATTGAAAACCCTAAAAAATTTAAGGGTTACGGCGCCAATTGCTGGGGACTTACCGCCGGCGATAGTTTTAAAGGCTACGTGGCACATTGCCCTGAAGATGACAGGGGCGTAATACAACCAACAGCCGCATTGTCATCGTTCCCTTATACCCCCGAATACTCCATGCAGGCGCTTAAACATTTTTATTACGATTTGGGCGATAAAATCTGGAGTCCATACGGTTTTGCCGACGGCTTTAGCGAAACCCATAACTGGTACGGCAAAACCCATTTGGCTATTGATGAGGGCCCTATTGTGGTAATGATTGAAAATTACCGCAGCGGGTTGATCTGGAAGTTGTTTATGGGCTGCCCCGAGATCCAGGACGGCTTGAAAAGATTGGGATTTAGTAAGAATTGATTGCGCGACCGGGAACAATAGCTAACCGGCAGGCAATCGCTTTTAAAATAAAACAACCGGGAGGAGGCTCCCCTGGAGCCATAATTTTCAATTTTATTTTTCTATAAACACGGGACTTCTCCGGAGTCTGACACGTACGTTATTATTAGCTCCGGAGGAGCGGCCTGTTTCATAGAAAAAATGGATTCGTTTTTAAGGCTCCACGGGAGCCTCCTCTTTAAAAGCGATTTCCCAGAGCTAACCGGGCATTTCAGTATTTCAACAATTAAATTTAAGTACTTTTGAGTTGATATAACAATGGACGACACACCACTACATGTAAAACAACTTCAATTAGCTATCTGGCTAGCCAAACCGCCGGAGGAACGGCTGCGGCATACCCTTGAGGATAATGATGCGCTATTCGCGTTTTGGGACGAAATAAAAAAAAATAATCAGCAAAATAAATCAGGCGATCAGGTAAACAAACCTGGCAAACTTTAGCCCTGTGTATTAACGCACACCATACCAAATGAAAGAAAAGCTAAAAATTATACCTGTTGACTTACTGGACGAATACCTACAGTTGGTTAACCATAACTTAGCTTCATTATTTGACAGTTTAACCGACGCGGAGATTTCCACGGACACTTTTAGCTTTTATACTTCGGTATCCGCCATCGCTTCATCCCGTATCGAGGGCGAGCAAATGGAGGTTGACAGTTATATCAAGCATAAAATGCTGAATATTGAATATCAGCCCGATCTGGTGCAAAAACCAAACGATCTGTACAATGCCTACCTGTTCGCGCAGCAAACTGAACTTACCCCAGGTGCGTTTTTGAATGCTCATCAGCTAATTGCTTCCCACTTGCTGCCATCAAATAAACAAGGTGTATTCCGTACCGGCAATATGGTAGTAATGGAACACCATACGGGCCGCATTCAATTTGAAGCCGCCCCTGCCGGCAGCTTAAAGGATAATATGGAGCGTTTGTGGGGGGATATTGCGCAATTAAAAAGAGAGCCATTAAGCCCGCCCGAAGTTTTTTATTTTGCCGCCTTTATTCATCTAATATTTGTAAATATCCACCCGTTTGAGGACGGGAACGGACGTGCGGCCCGATTACTTGAAAAGTGGTTTATTGCTGAAAAGCTGGGCAAAAAAGCCTGGTATTTGCAAAGCGAGTTAAACTATTACCAGCATGTTAATGATTATTATAAAAATTTAAACAGGCTCGGAATTTTTTACGAAGAATTAGATTACGCCAAAGCCATGCCATTCTTATTAATGCTACCTGATTCGCTATCGATTCAACCATAAAACAACCTTTTTGCAAACCGGGCACTAAGTTCAACGCTGGGGTAACTACACATTCGTATATCGGCAGGATTGGAAATTTCAAGCATTTCGCAAGGGCGTTACAACAGTTAAGCGGCGGGTTTAAGTGGGCGGGGGTAGTGCCGTGATTACGTTCGATGGCCATGGGTACGTTCGATGCCCATGGGTACCTGCAATGTGCTACACCCATCGTTGGTATATCACGCCCTTTCATGACTTAAATTTGTTTACACCAGCCCTGAAAGGGCGCTATACGTTAACGCCGGGCGAAGTCCAGCGGGATTAGGCACTCCCTGCCAGCCCTGAAATTTTAAACACATTTCATAGGCATTACAGCAGTTAAGCGACACGGTTAACTGGGCGGGGGGGGGGGGTATCACCGTAAAAGCTGGCAGTATATTGCAACTAAATAAGGTGCCGAACTTTTATCTTTTTATACCTTTTGCCCATTCCTAAAGTTATTGCCGTAGGGTTTTTAATGATTAATTCGCCTTTTTGCAGACCAGAAATTGCTTGTTTGATTTCCTGAAATTCGTTGCCGGATACACCAAACAAATCCTTAATCACGCTATCGTTTATAGATTGTTGTTTCATGATTAAAGGGTATTGAGCATTTGCATAAAAATCAAAATATTCACTTTTAAAATGATCCATATTCTGTGTGGCGAGTATGATGCTTAATCCTTTGTTTCTTCCTACTGCAATGAGATCGCGAAGTGGTTTGTTATCAAATCCAAGCATGTAGTGGGCTTCATCTATAATTGTGAAATGCCGTAATTCGACGGCATCTTCTCCTATCGCCTGTTTAGGCAAGTGCTCATAAATTGTATTTAGTTTGGAAACGATAAAATAAACAATCGCTTTCGCTATCGGGCCATCCTTCGGAAAGCCATCCATTTTTACAATATAGCTGCCTTTTATCAAATCAATTTTATCTTCAGATGCAAACAGATTTGTTCTTATGAGTTGCTTTAATACACTAGAGACGCTATCATCTTTGTCTTTATCCTTTGCGCTTTGCAGGGAGGTGTATTCTTTCAGGATGATTTCAAACGTTATTGGTTTATTCGACGATCGTTTGTACGCGCTGATTACAGCTTCGGCCAGTCTGTTGCGCATATTTGCGCTTATTGATGCCCTGTCGATTGCGCCCAACGCGTTGGAAACCTCATTTGCATAAAGGTTAATTTCGTTTTGCGGCCTGCCGATAAACTCCTTAAAAGGTGTAAAAGGCAAAGGCGAAACTATAGGATCTAATATGGCGCTCCTGTCTGTTTCAAATAGACTTAACCACGAATTATTGGCAGGGTCGGAAAACTCACCTTTGTAATCAAATAATAAAAAGTTAACCGGATAGGAAGTTTCAGTTGACAGCACCCTGATTTCATTAATCAACACAGCTAAAAGGTTTGACTTACCCGAGCCAGTGGTACCTGCAATTAAAATTTGCGTGTTGGTAATGTTTTTGCCATTCAAGTTAAGCAAGGCCGGAATATCAT
>NZ_CAIWNH010000178.1 GCF_903913935.1 uncultured Mucilaginibacter sp. | reverse complement strand
TTATGGAGCAGCTATGGGCGGAGGCAATTGGGATGCCGGTGTAATATATAGCTACAATACAAATACCAGTGTATATAAAGATTTATATGATTTCAGAATTTCCTATGGCGATTATTATCAGCGGTTCGTTGATTCCGGGTATGCCCCTTTTGGAAGCCTCATATTAGCGAGCGATGGAAAATTATATGGCATGGCAAGTGGTTATAACGCTTATTATCAGAATATACACGGATTCGGAAACATTTACAGTTTCAATATAAACAATAATACCTATACCAACCTTCACGCGTTCGGAGGAACTAAAGATGGCTTTGGCTTCGGCAGCATGATAGAGCACAATCATATCTTGTACGGAATGACTTCCGGAAAGCCCCAATACGCCCCGCAGCTTATGGACGTTGCATTTAATCAACATGCTTCAAATTTCCCCGCTGTCAATTCAGGAAATATTTTCAGCTTCGATCCTGTAAGTCAAACCTACAATAATTTATACAACTTTGATACCGTTAACGGCTTAGCCCCCTATGGTAGTTTAATTGTTGGAAGTGATGACAAGTTTTATGGTATGGCGTCTGCTGGCGGAGCTAACAGCTCCGGTGTTATTTTCAGTTTCGACCCCATTAGTAAAGTATATACTAACCTGCATGATTTTGGTGGGTTGTTTGGCGCTAAACCAATGGGAGATTTAACCCAGTCAGGCGATTATCTTTTTGGCACTACAAGCGCAGGTGGTGGCAATGGCTCAGGCGTTATTTTCCGCTTCAATCCCGTAACGCGGGATTATATAGAATTGTATAACCTTTTCGATTCTACGGGGTCTTCGCCATTAGGTGGTGGCTTCGCCTTAGTAAACACAAACCCTACCGGCATATTAACCCCGCGTGCCAACCAGTCAATGGATGTTTATCCTGTGCCGGCTCATAATTACCTTACCGCAGATATTGAAAATGCAACCGGAGAACCGGTTCTGCTTAAAATAACAGATATCAATGGCAGAGTTGTTTGGGTTCCCCAAACCAAGCCTGAAAATGGTAACTCCAAAATTCAGCTCGACATTAGTTCCTTTGAAAGCGGCCTTTACTTTTTACAAGCATGCACCTCAGATAACACGATAGTGAAAAAGATTGTGAAAGAATAACTTCAGAATCCCTAAAACTACTTCGCACCAAAATGCAGGGTAGTCCAGTAAATGTAGGTTTTGCCCAACTGGCCGCGAATCCAGTTTTTCTTTTTGCCGTGTATGTCGCTGCTGTAATTCATCAGCACGTAGTTATCGTTATCCAGTTTGCTGATACCTGGAATAGCATTATCGCCGGTGCTGGGAAAATCGGTTACCAGGGTTACCGAAAGGTCTTTCTTATTCAGCTTATAAAGTGCAGTTACCTTGCGGGTAATAGAGTAGCGAATAAGGTTACGGGCGCGGCGCTTGGTTTCAGTGGTGCGGTTCTTAAGCTTATCAATGTCGCCATCCAAACTGCGTCTTGAAACGAGGTAAATATCATCATCATGCTCAAACAGAAGGGCGCTGTCAAATTTGGTTTTAAGACGCACTTTTTTCCAGTTATACAGGCAGGTGCCATCGGCACTGCAAATCAAGGCACCGGTGCCTTCCAGGCGCACAGTAGCAAACAGGTTACCGCTCTTGTCAAAAATAAAC
>NZ_CAIWNH010000177.1 GCF_903913935.1 uncultured Mucilaginibacter sp. | reverse complement strand
TTTCATTTAAATTAAATTTATCACCTGCTTTTAGCCCCTTAAGCTTTGTTCCGATGGGTGAAAACGGCGAAACTGCGATATATTCGCCGTTATTAACTATAAGTGTACCTGCACTTATAGCGATGTAAAAATTAGCTTTATCAGTGACTACCAGGCTTCCTGTATCCACAGTGTCAGTAATATTGTTGGGGCTGATCCTGTTCAAGGCAATCTTTAATTTATTGGCTTCGTTTAGCTGGCCCATATTGCGGTTGGCCTCCTGTTGCGCCATTTCCCTGCCCGTTTCATACTTATCGCCGGCGCTACTTTTAGTGTCATCGTTTGATGCCATTTGCGCCTCATTTATAGCTAATTGAGCAGCATCCAAACGGCTTTGTACATGTTCAAGGCACTGGTGATATAATTGTTTTTTTAGTTCGATCATGGGAGAGGTAAAGATAAGTCGGGAAAGTCCGAAAGTCCCGAAGTCCGAAAGAAAAAGTTTTTCAAGGCCAAAGCTAATGAGGTTAGCCAAGTAATTCTTTCGGACTTCCGGTCTTTCCTGACTTTCGGACTCTAAAAAATAAAAGCCCCCTTACACTCGCTGCTTGGGGGCTTTCAACCTAAACCTTATCACAATTATAAATGCGGGACGCATTTATAGTGTACATAACGCACGAAACCGCTGATAAGTTTTAACGAATGATAAAAATTGACCATTTTATGATAATTTTTTTGCAGTTAATTTTTTTAATATCGATTTGTAACTCAATTGTTACTTTTCGGGATGGGGTAACTACATTAGACTGAGCCTGCAACAGGTTTGTTTTAGAATTTTATTACCGGCGTGCGTCCCCAGATACTTACATATAGGCTGCGAAAAATTTTAATGATGAAATAATATGCTTTGACCAGTATGCCCATTCATGACTACCTGTGTGCTCTTCGAAATGATGCGGTATACCCTCTTTTACCATCTTTTTGTGCAAGATGCGGTTATAGTTAATCAACAGGTCATCAGTTCCGCAATCAAAACGCAGCGGCGGGAGTTGCTTGCGGTAATGTAAAAATGTTTCAAATACATCTTCATTAATGATGTCGTCCTGGGCATAGCCCTTTAACGGCTCTTCGGCGAAGAACTTTATCTGGGGTAAACTTGTTATTGAAGAATGACCCGATATAGCCCTGAATTGGCTGCCATATTTTGCGCCGATCCGCAATGCCCCAAAGCCACCCATTGATAAGCCGGAGATAAAAAGCGGCGAACTTTTTTTTGCACCATTGATACATTCACGTAAGGCCTCAGGTACATCTTCTGCTATCCATTTTTCAAAATTAAAACCGTTCAGCGGCAAAAAAGCCGACCCATCACCCCAAAGCCCGTCTGATGGCATAGCAATGATCATCGGTGGCAATTCTCCGTTTTGGATCATCTCGTTCACCCTTAAATGTATTCCGGCGCTATAGGCCCAACTCCAGGCACTGCCGTACATACCATGCAGTAATATAACTATAGGTAATGTATCACCAGCACTTGTGCCGGGTGGAACATAAACGCAGATATCGCCGCGCCCTTTAAGATGCGGTGTTTTTACCGTTATAAAGCGTAAATTATTGTTTTCGAAGTTGGGGTTTGATATTTCTAAAGTTTTAAATGCTGGCATAATTAATTTTTCTAACACGGTATCTTTCTCGCTTTGCCCTGAAGAAAGTCAATAATTGTTTTCCTGGCGCTATTGATCCTGTATATTTATTTTGATTTCTTTTATTGATTTTTTTCTATTTTTAATTTGGAATGCTTTG
>NZ_CAIWNH010000176.1 GCF_903913935.1 uncultured Mucilaginibacter sp. | reverse complement strand
CTTATCATATTTTTGCAGTTCGAGGTTTAGAGCTTCAATGGTATTATTTACGGCCTGTTGTTTTTCCTTTAGCCCGGTTAAACGTTCGGTTTGAAAATCAAGCGCCTGTTTTAGTTTGGCTACATCCAGGCCGGTGCTTTCACCGCTTACTACCTGGTTTTTGGCGATCATAGTTTCTTCGGCCTGGTATATAGCTATCAGGCTGTTTTGCAGCGATATTTTATCCCTGATCGCTTTTTGTACCGATCGGAGTTCCTCCACATGCTGCTGCTTTGCCTTTTCGTTTAAAAAATCAAGTTCATGTTTTACGGAGAGAATGGTAAATGCGCCTCCGGCATGTACCTGGATGCTTTGCACATCGATCCCCGGGGAAATTTCGCCAAATATTAACTGGGATGTTCCTGCGCTTACGTTTACCATAGCCGTACGTGTTACCTGTGCCCCGTTTAAAAACACGGTAACTTTTTGAACTTTTGATACAACTTTTTGCCCGTCTTCAGCATTTGCGGCCATACCGGTTATCACCAGCAATACGGCCAATAGTAATTTTTTAAACATGCTCTTTTTGTTAAATAAATAATTCCTGTTGGTTTAGCCGCACGTTGGCGACGATCATTTACAGGATGCATGTTTTTGTGTTATTCCATAAGGGACACAAATATTTATTTCAACTGAAGAAAATGCACAAAAGCCAATACCGAATCATTGATCTTCCCAAAAACCAGCGAAGGCATTAAGCCCAACGCCAGTACCATCAATGTTAAGGGAAATAAGGCTATCCTTTCGCGGAGATTAAGGTCAACTAATGCAGTTTGCCAAACAGCGCCGCCTTTGAGGTTTACTTTGCCGAAAAACATGCGCTGGAGTGTCCATAAAAAGTAGGATGCACCCAGCAAGATCCCCAACGAAGCACAAGCGGCCATCCAGTAAGGCAGTTCGCCGTTAACGGAGTTAGATTTGAACGCGCCGACCAATGAGAATGCTTCGCCGATAAATGCCGAAAAACCGGGTAACCCAAGAGAAGCAAAAAAAGCGATGGTGACATAAGCCGTATACCGGGGCATAATAGAAGCCAGTCCACGGAAATGGTTGATCCCCCTGTCATGTACGCGGTTATAGATTACGCCGGCAAGGAAGAACAACATGGTGGATAAAAAGCCATGACTCACCATTTGCATTACTGCACCGCTTAAACCTTCGGCGGTTAATGAGGCAACGCCAAGTAACACAAAACCCATGTGCGACACGGAGGAATAAGCAATCATGCGTTTCAAATCTTTTTGGGCAAGGGCATTTAACGCACCGTAAATTATGGAGACCACACCCAAAAGCCCGAGCCAGAAGGCATGGGCAGCGGCCACTTCAGGGAAGATGCCTATACAAACCCTTATAATGCCATATCCGCCGACTTTCAGCAGGATACCTGCCAGGATAATAGAAACCGGTGTAGGGGCCTCTACGTGTGCGTCGGGCAGCCAGGTGTGCAGGGGTACAACGGGCACTTTAATGGCAAATGCTACAAACAATACCAGGAAGCCAACACCCCGTGCCGAAAAACCAAAAATAGTTTGATGGCTGAGGATGCCGAATACTGAACCCTGCTGAAAATTCGCCGGGTTCATCATCTGGATCATGTTAAAGGTATGGTTACCGGTAGCCGGATCCTTAACAGATAAGTAAAGCCCCACCATAATCAGCAGCATAAACACCGACCCGAACAAAGTATAGAGAAAGAATTTGATCGCAGCAAATTCGCGCCTTGCACCGCCCCACATACCGATGAGGAAATAAAGGGGCAACAGCATTAATTCATAAAAAATATAGAACAGGAAGAAATCGAGCGAACAGAATACACCGGTAACCGCCATATCCAGGATCAAAAACAGGATAAAATATCCCTTCAAGTTGCTCTTGATCTCCCAGGAGGCCAGGGCCGCTATCACCAATACAAAGGATGTCATTACCAGCAGGGCGATGGAAAGGCCGTCGATGCCTACAAAATAATCAATCTGCATCCTTCCGGCGGGGCCAAGGTCAAGGTTGATCCATGGCAATTTTTGCATAAACTGGAACTGGGCCTCGTGATTGATCCCGCCGAATGCTGCGCCTGTTTTAAAATTGCAATAGATAAATATACTCATGCCCAATTGCACAAGGGTAGCCAGCAGGGTAATATATTTAAAGCCCGCCCGCCATGACGACGGCATCACCGCGATGACAATACCGAACAAAATGGGGATAAATATGAGGAGGGTGAGGATGTTCATGGTTAGATTCAAGAGTCAAGAGTCAGGAAACAAGATTTAAGAAATAAACTGATAGATGGGAGATCCTGGGACACCATTAACCTTTCGCCTTTCGCCTTTAACCTTTTCTCTAATCTCATATTAAAAAAACGTTTTCAAAATAAATATCGCCAAAATAACGGCCAGCATGCTAAACAGGTAATATTGTACTTTACCCCCCTGGAACCTGCGGGCGAAATTGCCGATGATCCGTACCGCTTTAACCAGCAAATTTAAAAAACCATCAACGATATTACGGTCCATCCAGGCTGCTAATTTGGATAATGCTACGCTCATTTTTGCAAAAAGGAGAATAAACCCGTCAATTACCCTCCTGTCGAACCAAAAAGTAACCAGGCTGGTGTTCAATATGGGTTTTACGATGGCATTTTGGTAAATGCTGTCAAAATACCATTGATTGAAGGATAAGTTGAAGATAACGCCGGTTTGGGCAAATGGGTTTGTTCTTTTGCCGGTATAAATAGTATATGCAAAATAAATTATCAGCAAACTACCAATATTTATCACAACAGGTAATACCATTGCGAAACCTGTTTCATTTAATATACCCAGCAAACCATTGTACACCCAACTAGCATCCTGAGAAAAGGGATTCGTCGAGAAAAACGGGAAGAAACAGCAAACCGAGAGCAGTACAAGCGGCAATTTATATTGCCAGGTACCATCGCTCATATGCAATTTCAGATCCGGCTTGAACTGCAAGACCCTTAATTCGCCAAAAAACACCTTTACGATGAGCCTTGCCACATAAAATGCCGTGAGCCAGGTAGTGAGTAAGGCTAAAATTGGGATAATCTTGAAAAACACGTTCTTGCCAGCACTCCATTCAAAAGCCTGCACCAGGATGCCGTCCTTGGATAAAAATCCTGAGGTAAAAGGCAAACCTACCAACGCTACCCCTCCTATTAAAGCGGCAATAAAGGTAAGCGGCAATTTTTTGCGCAGGCCACCCATGTTCTGGATATTTTGGGGATCGATTTCAAGGTTGTTATCATCCCGGATATGGCCCATCTGGTGAATAACGATACCTGCTACCAAAAACAACAGGCATTTAAAAAATGCATGGGTTACCAGGTGAAACAGGGAGGATGCATAAGCGCCTATGCCCATCGCCATGACCATATAGCCCAATTGCGAAATGGTGGAATAGGCAAGGAGCCGTTTCAGGTCGTTTTGGGTGAGGGCGATAGTAGCCGCCATAAATGCGGTAAAGCAGCCAATGATGGCCAAAAAAGTTAATTCTGCATCATTAAACAGTGGGTAAACCCTGCCCAATAAAAGCACACCTGCCGCCACCATAGTAGCCGCGTGGATGAGCGCCGACACAGATGTTGGCCCTTCCATAGCATCAGGCAGCCAGGTATGCAGCGGGAACTGTGCCGATTTTGCGGCTACCGCTAAAAATATGCCGGCAAAGGCGATGTATTGCCAGATGGCAGGGATTTGAATCGATCCGCCAGTGATCACAATCGCCCCACTGTCATTTGGAACCGAATTGGAACTTAAATGCCACAGGCCGTTTTGTATATTAGAATGACCTACCAGGTTAATTTGCCCGAACAAAGTATCCAGGTCAAAAGTGTGATACATGCTGAAGAGTACCAGAATCGCAGACAAAAGGCCGATATCCCCTATCCTGTTCATGATAAAGGCTTTTTTATTAGCAAAAACCGCTTTATCGCGGGTGAACCAAAAGCCGATAAGCAAGTAAGACGAAAAGCCTACGAGCTCCCAAAAAATATAGAACAGCACCAGGTTATCCGACACTGCCAGCGCCAGCATGCTGAAACAAAAGAAACTGAGGTAAGCGAAGTAACGGCTGTATTTTTCATCGTGCCGCATATAGGCGGTTGAATAGAGGTGCACCGGCAATGCAATTAAATTAACCAGCAGCAGCAATAAAACCGAAAGGTTATTGAGCAATATACCCGCATAAACCGGGGTATCGCCAATGGTAAACCAAAGCATTTGCTGATGCACCTGGTGCCCGTTCCAAACCTTTGAAAAAATAAATGCGGCTAAAACACAGCTGATCAATATAAAAACCGTAGATACCCAACCGGCCACTTTGCTCCATTTAGCCGGCAATGCTGTGTTAATCACAAAAGCAAGCAGGGGCAATAACACCGCAATCAGCGTGAATTTTATGGTTAGGGCATCTATGGATTGTAAAAAATGTTCCAATGTTATTGCTTCGTTGTGATGATTAATGCTGGCGTCTTATCTCTGATATCAATGCTTTTTGTCGAAAATTCCGCAGATTTTATTTTCTCAATGGAAAGTTTGAATAATTTAGTAATCCGATCCGAATAACCTGTTAGTTGTTCCCCATCTACAATAAAAGCAACTTCGGAATCATCACCTTTATGTTTATCTAAATAATCGACGTATGCCTTTGAAAAAGCGCTTAATTTTTTTTGATATTGAAAAGTTGCATATCGTTTTGTTGTAATAATAACCACACCGTTTCCACCTCCAGAACCATAAAGTATCTCGGCTTCTGCACCTTTTAAAACAGATACTTCAAGAATATTTTTAGGATTTAATCGCTTGATACTCCGTTTATAAATTTTTCCATCAACAACAAACAGTGGCTCGGCGTATTTACCTATTGAAGGCGCGTCAACCAGCCTAAATTGCTTTGAGCTATCTTTATGTACCGTATCAGTCCCTTGGGCAAAAACATTTACTGACATCAAAAAACAAAAGATCAACATTGATATATATCTCATGTTTTCAATCCTTCAAATTATCAATTTTCCCCGGGTCAATTGTTTTGTACCGTTTGTATACGTTTAATATAATGGCCAGGGCTACTGCGGTTGTTGCTGCTGCCAATACGATGGCAAACAGCGCAAACATTTGCCCGCTGTTGGCCACCCGGTCGTAACGGCCAAAAGCTACCAGGTTTAATATGGCGGCATTCAGCATCAGCTCAATAACGATGAGGATTTGGATAGCATTGTGTTTGGATACGATCATATACAAACCAATGCAAAACAATACCGCGCTCACCACCATAAAATCGGTTAAACTGATCATGGCTTAGCCTCCTTTCGCGATAAATGCGCCGCGCCAACCAGCGCGATCATCAATAAAATGGAGATCGCCTCAAAGGGCAGCAAATACCTGGTCATCAGGTTTACGCCGATGTTCTCCGTCATGGCGGCATCCGGCTGGATGTAGTTTTTGTAAGCGACCGACTTCTGTATCCAGGGCAGGCTGTCGGGATGAATGTTGATGGCAACATTCACCAAAACGATCAAAAACAAAACAGCCAATAATATTGCAGGCAGTTTGCCGATACTGATAAACTTATTTTGCTGCTCGGAAATATAGTTCAAATTCTCTTTTCCAGATAGCATAAAGGCAAACAGGATCAATACCAGGATGCCACCTACGTAAATTACCACCTGCGTTATCGCCACAAAATCGGCCATGGCCAAAACATACAGCCCGGCCAACGCCAGCAGGGTAATAAAAAACATAAAAATGGAGCGGACCAAATTCTTTGTCGCGGCTACAAACAGTGCCGATGCCAGCGCGATAAAGCTCATCAGGTAAAACAGAAATTGCACCATGCTCATACGCCACCCTCCTTTTTCTGCATAGCGGCCAATTTGGCTGCTGCCCGCTCGGCCTGCTGCTGTTCCAATTCCAGGCGTTTTTCTGCCGCCATTTCGGGCGTCATATCCGAGAATTGATAGGTCAGATCTTTTAATTCAAATACAGTGCGATCATACTGGTTGGTCATCACAATACATTCGGTAGGGCAAACTATAGTACAAAGGCCGCAGTACATACATTTGGCCATATCAATATCAAACTTCGCCGCATATAATCTTTTGGTAGTACCGTCTGAGGTTTGCCCGATAGCTTCTGTCGCTTTAATGGATTCGATGTCAATACAGCTTACCGGGCAAATCTTAGCGCAAAGGTCGCATACAATACAATCGTCCATCTCCACCTCCAGCTGGTACCGCCCCACCTCGGGGATCGGCAGCTTCTGGTGCGGGTATTGGATAGTATTGGTACCGCCTTCCAGGTTTTTAAAGTAGTTGTTATCACTTGCCGGCAATATCTCCCGCTTTTTATGCGAGGCAAAAAGGTGCCTGAAGGTGATGCTTAATCCCTTAAATGCTGTTGTAAAACCTTTTGTTAAATTGCTCATTTATTATCATTACGTCATTGGGTCATTGGGTCATTGGGTCATTGGATAATTTAATTGAACTCTTCAATGACTTAATGACGCAATGACCTAATGACTTTCTACATTAAAAATATCCTCCATAACCCCGATATTAGCATACACACAAACGCGGTGGGTGTTAATACCTTCCAGCAAAAATTCATCAGCTGGTCAACCCTGAAACGTGGCAGTGTCCACCTGATCCACATTTGCACGCCTACCAGCGCCAGTGTTTTTATGGCTATCCATAATATACCCCAAACGGCGCCGGTTGTCCATGTTGCCAGTTGCACAGCGCCTATATTGGGTAAAGGTGTATTCCACGCACCTAAAAAAAGCACCACGGCGATCATCGATACCAAAAACATCATGGAGTATTCCGCCAAAAATACAAAAGCGAATCTTAGTCCTGTATATTCGGTATGAAAACCCGCCACCAGTTCCGACTCCGCTTCGGGGATATCAAATGGTGCACGGTTACTTTCGGCCAGCGAGGCAATAAAGTAGATCACAAAAGTGATGAGCAGGTGCGGCGCCCTGAAAACGTTCCAGGCAAAAATGCCACCGACATGGGACACATCCCAAAAGCCGGCGAACGTGATTTTTTCAGACGCCATGATCCCCTGCTGTGCCGAGATCACCTGCAGGTTGAGGCTTTGCGCGATCATAACCACTGAAATAATCGCAAAACCTGCGGGGATCTCGTACGAAATGATCTGCGCCGCTGAGCGCATAGCTCCCAATATGGAAAATTTATTATTGGATCCCCAACCAGCCATTAAAATGCCAAGGGTTTCGATGGACAGGACCGCGAAAATATAATATAGTCCTAAATTCAGGCTGGATGGCGCTAAGCCCGGCCCCCAGGGCAATACGGCAAAGCCCAGGTAAACGGCAATAAAGATAATCCCCGGCGCCATCATAAACAGCAGCTTATCCGCTGCGGCCGGTGTGATGAGCTCCTTTTGCAGCATTTTTAATATATCAGCAACAGTTTGCAGACTGCCGAACTTACCCGTTTCGGTAGGGCCCAACCTGTCCTGTATAAAAGCGGAAACTTTACGCTCGGCATAAACGCCAAACAACGCAAAGATGGCCGAAAAACCAAATAAGCCTATCGCGACAATAAAATATGTGATATAAAAGTTCAACCCTGGTGCTTTGGTGCAAACTTAGTAAAATTGGTTGAATGGTTGATTAAGTTGATTGGGTTAGATTAGGTGGAAAAAGTTGATTAGGGTGGATTGAGTTGAATAAGTTAATCGTTAACCACTCACCTAATCAACTCCATCAACTATTTCAACCAATTCACCCCTTCACCTCCGCAAATTCTGACTTCACCGGTTCTCCAAAGAAGATCTCGGCATAATGATCAAAATCTGCGGTATCATCAGTAGTCGTAAAAAACTTTTGAGTGCCGTTTTTAGACAGGCTGCTTTCCATTTCCGGGTGGCGCTGCAGGTAATCTACAAGGCTTTTGGCTACAATATCGCCCTGCGCTATCGCCTGGATACTGTCGGGCAAATAGGATTTAATCTTTTCCAGCAATAATGGATAATGCGTGCAGGCCAGCAATAAGGTATCAATATGAGGGGATTGTGCCAAAACCTGGTCGAGGTATTTCTTTACAAAGTAATCGGCACCGGGTTTATCATGCTCGCCATTCTCAATCAGCGGTACCCAAAGCGGGCAGGCCTGCTGGTAAACTTTAACATCGGGAAAAAAATGGCCGATCTCGATGAGGTAAGAACCAGACTGCACCGTTCCTTTAGTACCCAGTACCCCTATTTCTTTGGTTTTTGTATAATCTCCTATCACCTCTGCCGTTGGCCTTATCACACCAAGCACCCGTTTGGCCGGGTCTTCATTCAAAAGATCTTTTTGCTGAATGGTGCGGAGCGCTTTTGCCGATGCCGTATTGCAGGCCAGGATCACCAGCGGGCAGCCTTGTTCAAACAGCCATTTAACGCACTCCCAGGTATATTGATGAATGGTTTGAAATGAACGGTTACCGTAAGGCGCCCTGGCGGTATCGCCCAGGTAGATATAATCATGATCGGGCAGTTGCTGTATAATTGACCGGAAAACGGTAAGTCCGCCAAAGCCCGAATCAAAGATCCCAATGGGTTTATTATAAAACATCAATACAAAAATACAAAAAGCGCCCCGTATTTGGGGGCGCTTTTGTATGTGGTTAGCAATATTTTATATTATTTTAAACCTAAGGCAGCTTTAACAGCAGGCATAAGGTCGTCACCTTCAGGAGAAACCAATATTGGAGATCCTTGTGATGAATCCAATACATAAGTATAACCTTTTGTTTTTGCAACCTGGGATACAGCAGCTTTAGCTTTATCAGTGATCGGTTTGATCAACTCATTGCTTTTTGCATCAACTTTTTGCTGTGCATCAGTGTTGTAATCCTGCATTCGCTTTTGGATATCAGCTAATTCAGCTTGTTTTGCTGAACGGATAGCGTCAGTCATAGTTCCCTGAGTAGTCTGGAATTCTTTTCCTTTTTGCTGATATTCATTATTCATCACAGTAAGCTGATCAACAAACTGTTTCTGATAGCTTTCTATCGAAGTTTGAACGGTTTTGAATTCGGGCATATTGCGAACCAGTTCACCGAAATTAATATAACCGATTTTGGTTTGTGCTTTGGCAAAGTTGCCTACAAATAACATGCATACCGCAACTAAAGCAACTTTAAATACTCTTTTCATTTTTTGTTTTTTCTGTGTTTAAAAATAGTGGGATTATAAATACTAATAAAATTTTAAT
>NZ_CAIWNH010000175.1 GCF_903913935.1 uncultured Mucilaginibacter sp. | reverse complement strand
CGGCTAATTCTTTCCTGGCGATATTATCCGCACAGGTAGCGCCAACAGCCCCGGCGCCAACAACAGTTATCTTCATGTCAATTTATGGTTTGCAGATGGAAAATTAAACAGGGCCGAAGATAGAGATTTATATTTTTTTATGTGTAAAAAATATGCAATAAGTGGGAGCAATGCTGGTTTTACGACCTCGATTTCGGATTTGGCGGGAATTGAGCTTCGTAAGTAAAAATTAAAGCATATCGTTTTTATTACAAATAGCTTTAATGAAATCAGGATTGGTAATTTTATTTTTTTGAAATAATGTAAATGAATTCTTCGGCTTTTCTTTTTTGGATTATTTTTTAAACATTAGTTATCATTGTAATGTGTTATTTGCACTTTAATAGCCAATATTGTATCATAAACCAACGGAATTAAAAAAAATCATAAAATTTTCAACAAAATGTGATGAAATTTATAAAAATAATTTAAATTCGCCTCAATATTTTAAGATAACGGTTAAAAAAACAAAGATTAAACCCAAAATTATAAAATCATTAAAAAATGGCAACTAAACTCGAGTACATTTGGCTTGATGGCTACAAACCCACACAAAGCCTGCGTAGCAAAACAAAAATTGTAAGTGATTTCGGCGGAACACTGGAAGAATGCCCTGATTGGAGCTTCGACGGTTCATCAACCGAGCAGGCACCAGGTGGTTCATCAGATTGCGTATTGAGGCCGGTTTATATTTGTAAAGATCCGGGAAGGCTTGATGCTTACCTTGTAATGTGCGAAGTGCTTGATTCAACCGGCGTTGCTCATGAGTCAAATGGCCGTGCTATTATCCAGGATGATGATAACGATTTTTGGTTTGGTTTTGAGCAGGAATATTTCCTTTGGGATCCTGAAACCAACAAACCTCTTGGTTTCCCTGCAGGTGGTTACCCGGCTCCCCAAGGTCCTTACTACTGTTCGGTTGGCGCTAATAATGCATACGGCCGTGAGATCGTTGAAGAACATCTGGACCTTTGCCTTGAAGCAGGCTTAAACGTTGAAGGTATCAACGCTGAAGTTGCTGCCGGACAATGGGAATTCCAGATCTTCGCTAAAGGTGCTAAAGAAGCAGGCGACCAGATTTGGGTTGCACGTTACCTGTTGGAAAGAGTTGGCGAAGCACATGGTGTTTCTATCAACTGGCATTGCAAACCATTAGGTCAGTTAGACTGGAATGGTTCGGGCATGCACGCTAACTTCTCAAATACTACTTTAAGAACTTGCGGAAGCAAAGATGTTTACGACAAAATTTGCGAAGCTTTCCGTCCGGCTGTTGCTGAATGTATCGCTGTATATGGTGCTGATAATGATCAGCGATTAACTGGTAAACACGAAACTGCTTCAATCCATGATTATAGCTATGGTGTATCTGACCGTGGTGCTTCTATCCGTATTCCTTTGTACACCGTACAAAAAGGGTGGAAAGGTTATTTGGAAGATCGTCGCCCTAATTCAGCTGCCGATCCTTACAAAGTTGCTGCTGTTATCATCAAAACTGTAAAGTCAGCTAAACTCTAAATTCCTAACTAAACGAATATGATTATGATTTCCCCCGGATGCAAATCCGGGGGTTTTTTGTTTGCAGGGGATTAAGACTTACAAGGTTTTTAAAACTTCATAAGTCTGCGATCTGTTCATGGCGGCGGCTGATTTTGATATTTTCCTGAAATAATCAGCATCAAACCATTTACCCTTAAATTATAAAGATAAACCCGCCAATCAATCTGGCCTTTATCCGTTTCAACCTCAATCACCTCACTTGTAAACAAATTTGGTTTCTCCTCATTTTCGCCAAACCCCTCGTACTCATCCAGTATTTTCAACGTCTCATGAGGATTATTCATGATAAAAACATCTCCGTAAATAAATAGCCCACTATTTGGTTAATAAATAGCGCCGGTGTATTCGCCAATTTCGTAAAGATTGCCTTTAAATTTACCCCTGGTATGGAAAGTGCAATTGTTTGAAAGGTAGTTGCCATACTCGTTATCCTTATCGAGCAGTGTGCCGTAAACAAATAAATAGTTGTTAGTTTCCTTCATTGGCATTGTTAGTACTCAACAAATATATGCGCAATAACGTTTAAAAAATGAGCATAGCACAACACCAGGTTGTGTGAGCGCCGCTATGTTTTTTTTAATATTTGACGCAATACATTTATCTTGCTTAAATTGCCGACGGTTATTATGATACAGACCATGAACGAAGACCAGATTATAGCCTACCTTAAAGAAAACGATATTCAAAAAATAAAATTCGCTTTTGCTGATGTTGACGGAGTTTTGCGCGGTAAGGTGATCCACCAAAAGAAATTCATTGACGGCTTGCAGCATGGCTACGGTTTTTGTGATGTGGTTTTTGGCTGGGACAGCAGCGATACCTGTTATGATAATGTGCAGCTTACCGGCTGGCACACAGGTTACCCGGACAGGCCCTGCCGGATTGATCTTTCAACGTTCAGAACTATCCCCTGGAACGAAAATATCCCATTCTTTTTGGGCGATTTTACGCAAGCAAATGGAGAAGACCTGCCCGCATGCAGTCGCAGCCTGTTAAAAAAAATAGCTAAACAATGCGAGGCAATGGGCTTTCACCCTGAGTTTGCTCAGGAATTTGAGTGGTTCAATTTTCGCGAAACGCCACAAAGCGTTCAGGATAAAGGTTTTAAAGACATGGAAACCCTTACGCCCGGTATGTTTGGATATTCTATCCTGCGTACCTCGATGGAGGATGATTTTTATAACGATCTGTTTAACCTGCTGATGGAATTTAACGTTCCGTTGGAAGGCTTGCACACTGAAACCGGCCCGGGCGTTTATGAAGCGGCCCTGATGCACGATCATGTATTGGCGGCAGCTGATAAAGCCACCCTGTTTAAAACGGCGGTAAAAGAAATTGCCTACAAACATGGCATCATGGCTACGTTTATGGCAAAATGGAATGAGAACCTTCCCGGTTGCAGCGGCCATATCCATCAGAGCCTTTGGGATATGAATCAAACCAAAAATCTTTTTTATAGTGCCGATGGCGAAAATAATATGAGTGAACTGCACCGGCAATATCTTGCAGGTCAGTTGTATTGCCTGCCGTATATTTTGCCGATGTATGCACCCACTATAAATAGTTATAAACGGCTGGTTGAAGGTGCCTGGGCGCCTACAAAAGTTACCTGGGGCGTGGATAACCGCACAACCGCGCTCAGGGTATTGCATCCGTCGGAAGGATATACCCGGCTGGAGACACGTATCCCCGGTGCTGATACCAATCCGTACCTGGCGATGGCGGCTGCTTTGGCATCTGGCTTGTATGGTATCGAAAATAAACTCGAACTAAAAATACCAGCTATAAAAGGTAATGGATATAAGGACAAAAACAATGGCAGCCTTTCGTCCAATCTTTTTGATGCGACAACTTTAATGAAGCATTCGGCGCTGTCAAAGGAACTTTTTGGCGAAGCATTTGTTGAACACTTTACCCAAACCCGTTTTTGGGAGTGCAGGCAATTTGCTAAAAGCGTCACCGATTGGGAGTTGAAGAGGTATTTTGAAATTATCTGAACGGGGGAATCTGAACCAGAATTTAACAGATTGTTCGGATTTTTTGGATGAACGCGGGCGGGTTGCTGGAGTAGTTAGAAAATAAGGAATGTAAGCGATGCAGGAGCCATTAAAATATGAAGAATTCACACATAAAATAATTGGATGTGCCATGCAGGTACATACAATTATTGGGGGATGGATTTCAGGAAGTAATTTACCAGCGGGCATTAGAAATTGAAATGTCATTGCAAGGCCTTTCTTTTGAAAGAGAAAAAGATTTGTCAATTTATTATAAAGATATTGTAATTGGCGGGAGATGGGTTGACTTCTTTGTTGAAGAGAAAATTATGGTTGAGCTTAAATCGATAATTCAACTTGAAGATGTCCATTTAGCACAGGCTATCAATTATCTTGAAGCATATAATATGGAAATAGGTCTTCTTTTGAATTTTGGAAGCACCTATTTGACCTATAAAAGATTGTTAAATAATAAATATAAGGAAAATAGGTTAAGTCCGCCACTTAATCAAATCCGAAAAATCTAAAAAATCCGCTAAATCCGGGTTCAGACAAAATATTATTGTGAATAAGATCTTAGATATAGAACCAGAAAATCCGATAAATCCACAGTTTCCTGTACGGGCCTCCAAGGTTCATACAAAAGTGGATTATAATTCAATCATCAAAAAAGCCTGGGAAGGTTATGATGATTCGAAAACGATAAATGAAATTGTAGATATCAGCGCCATGGTTTCTACCAACCATGTTTTTCGCATCACTTTTACCGACGATGATATTGTAATTGCTAAATTAAGCTATTTTGGTCATTACGAGCATTTTAAAGAAGATCACCGGATCATTCACAGCTTGTCCAATAACCTGCTTTATCCTTTTGAAAACCTGCTGGCCAAATCATTATTAAAAAACAACCGGGTTTATGTTTACAGGTACAAGCATGGCAAAACGGACGCCTGGGTGGTTTTTTATAACCCTACCAGGATACTGGAACGTTTGCCGCGCCGGCTGGAGGATCATCACATCGTCAAACTAGGGCAGCAGGTGGGTAAATTTCACAAAGCTTGTTCAAGGGTGAAAAATGTATTGCCTAAATCATCCAAAACTTTAAGGACGGACATTGCGGCCCTGCAATACCAGTTGGAGGTAAACGAGAAAAATTTTGGCTCGGCCATGCAGGTTGATTTCCTGAAATACCATTGCGACCTGTTCTTCAAAAACCGGTCGAATTATAATATGAAATCGTTTGAGATCATCCCGGTTTTTATTGACTGGAATATTGGTAACTTTTCAGTAACCCCAAATCTCGAACTATATTCCCGCTGGGATTATGATTGGTTTCGGATGAGCTATCGCGTGCTTGATTTTTACTTTTTTAGCAGAGTGGTATCCAATGCAGGCGACCGGACAGTTTTTAGCTATTATATCAGTACCATGAATGAAGACAGGTTTATCCTGTTTTTAAAGGAGTATCACAAGGTTAATCCGCTTACGGCGGGTGAGATCAGGTACCTAAAAGAAGCCTATCGCTTTTTTATATTAAATTACGTGATCAAAGACGGGAAGTATTTTTTTAATGAACAGTATGCGACAAAACTGCAGGCAGAAGCATTTGAAATATACCTGCCATCTGTCGACCGGGATTTTGACGCAGAGCGAATAATTGAAGAATTGGGGTTGGGGTAGAATATGTGGTTGATTGAGTTGATTAGGCTAAGTAGTTGATTGAGTTAGATATTCAAATCATCCGCTATAATAATCGTTCTACAACTCGAAACTTAATCAACTTAATCAACTCAATCCAACTTAAGCAACTAATAACCAAAAAAATGCACCGCATTGAAAACTTTAAGTCGATAATTGATAAATACGATGTCATCTTTTTTGATGCTTTCGGTGTAATCAAAACCTACCAGGGTTTGGTGCCGGGTATTGAAAGGACATTTGAATATCTTGAAGCGAAGGGGAAAGAATATTATATCGTAACCAATGATGCTTCACGAAGTCCCGGGCAACTTGCAGAAAGTTATCACAGGAAAGGCTTGTTTGCGATAACTCCTGAAAGGATCGTTTCTTCAGGTATGCTTACCAAGGAATATCTTGATCTGAAAGTGCAGGATGGTATCGTAGCTTACCTTGGCACGCCGGAATCGTCGCATTATATTGACAGCTCGGGGCTGCATACCTTGCCCGTTAGCGAGATCAACAGCAGTAATATCGATAAGGTCAGCGCCATGATATTTCTGGATGACGAAGGGTTCGACTGGATACAGGACCTCAACAAAACGGTAAACCTGCTGCGCAAAAAAACAATCCCGGTTATTGTTGCTAATACCGATCATGCATACCCGCTTTCTGTTCACGATGTTTCTATCGCCATCGGCGGGATCGCTTCGATGGTTGAAAATATCGTCGGTAAGAAGTTTATCCGGTTCGGGAAACCGGATTCGCAGATGTTTATGTTTGCTTATGACCTGATCCGCGAATACCGGCAGATCAGCAAAAAACAGATCGTGATGGTAGGGGATACGCTTCAAACAGATATTTTAGGTGGCAATAAATTTGGGTTAGACACTGTTTTGGTATTAACAGGCAATACGCTGGCGAAAGATGTAGATGCACGGATCACCTCCACGGGCATTATGCCCACCTATATTTGTGAAAACGCAGTGGTAGAATTGGGCGGGCTCGGGTTTTAAATAAATTTTTAATTAGTGTAAAATTCACAATTATTTTTATCACTTTTGAATTAACCAATTTATCTTTATTTTTAAAGCATCTGCCATGCGGTTGAAAAATTTATTAGCGCTTTTCTTTTTGTTTTTGACGTTTTCTGTCAATTTAAATGCTCAATCAACAAAAAGTGCGGGGCTGAACGTTTGGTCGGCTGAAAAAGCCAATGCATGGTACGTCCAGCATAAATGGATTAACGGCGCCAATTTTACGCCCAGCACAGCGATAAATCAACTGGAGATGTGGCAGGCAGATACCTTTGATCCGCAAACCATCGACAAGGAACTTGACTACGCCGAAAATATTGGTTTTAACACCATGCGGGTGTTTTTACACAGCGTAGCCTGGAAGGAAGATCCAAAGGGTTTTAAACAACGCGTGAACAAATATCTGAGCATTGCAGATAAACATCATATCCAAACCATTTTTGTGTTTTTTGATGATTGCTGGAACGCGAGCGCCAAGCCAGGCAAACAACCTGAACCAAAGCCAGGCATCCATAATTCTGGCTGGATGCAGGATCCCGGGCGCCCGTTGGTAAAGTCTGCTGATTATCTCGGATTAAAAGCTTATGTGGATGATATTTTAATCACTTTTAAGCATGATAAGCGCGTTTTATTATGGGACCTATACAATGAGCCGGGCAACAGCAATAAAAACTTTAAATCGGCGGTGTTGCTGACGAAAGTATTTGCCTGGGCACATGCGGTTAATCCGGATCAACCTGTAAGTTCAGGAATGTGGGACTGGAGTTTGGAGGACCTCAATAAAATTCAGTTTAAAAATTCAGATGTGATCACTTATCATTGCTATGACAGTCCTGACAGTCACCAACGGGTAATACAACTATTAAAAATTAGCAACCGCCCCGTAATTTGCACTGAGTACATGGCCCGTTTACGGAATAGCACGTTTGAAAACACCATGCCCATTTTAAAAAAGGAAAATGTTGGTGCTATAAACTGGGGGCTGGTGAGTGGTAAAACAAATACCATTTACGCCTGGGATACCCCAATGCCGGATGGATCGGAACCAAAAATATGGTTTCACGACGTTTTTAGAAAAGACGGTACGCCATTTAATCAAAAGGAAACAGACCTGATTAAACAACTTAACGGGAAATAATATTTTTAACCGCAAAACCAATGAAAATGATATTTAAAAGCCATTTGTTACTCTTTTTACCTGTTTGTATTTTATCTTTGGCGGCTTGTAATCAACCGGCAAAACAATCTTCTACATCAACTATGACGGACAGCACAACCCAGGCAACTTTACCCGCAGCAAAAGGATTTGAACAAACAATTGATGGCAAACAAACCCATTACTACCTACTAAAAAATAAAAACGGCGTACAGGCATCTTTCACCAATTATGGTGCCCATCTGGTGGGACTGCTTGTGCCTGATAAAGCAGGAAAGTTAACCGATGTGGTGATTGGGTTTGATAGTATAGCAGATTACAAAACATCCTTGTCTGCCTATTATGGCGCAACTATCGGCCGTTACGGTAACCGGATAGCTAAAGGGCATTTTGTGCTCGATGGCCGTCGGTACGATCTTTTCGTTAACAATAAACCTAATACCTTGCATGGTGGCCAAAAGGGCTTTAATGATGTTGTTTGGGATACCAAACTGGTTAGCGACAGCACCATTACGTTTACCTATCTTTCAAAAGACGGCGAAGAAGGTTACCCTGGAAACCTTGATTGCAAAGTTACTTTTGAGCTGACGAACGACAATGCCGTTAAAATTAGCTACGAAGCCACAACTGATAAAAACACTATCGTTAATTTAACCAACCATTCATATTTCAACCTGAACGGGGCAGGCAGCGGGACAATCCTTAATCATATGGTACAGATGGATGCTTCCAATTATACACCAATTGACCCCACATCTATCCCTACAGGTAAAATTGAACCAGTTGCCGGTACGCCGTTTGATTTTACCAAACCAGCTGCTATCGGCAGCAGAATCAATGATAAGAACGAACAGTTAAAAAACGGAACCGGGTACGATCATAATTTTGTTTTGGATAAGCATGACCTGGCTACACCGATCGCCACGGCAACAGGTGATAAAAGCGGTATTGAAATGCAGGTATTTACTACCGAACCAGGTTTGCAGTTTTACAGCGGCAACTTTATGAAAGGCGGCAATACCATGCACGGCGGCGCTAAGGATGAACTCCGCACGGCTTTTGCTATGGAAACACAGCATTATCCTGATTCTCCAAACAAACCGCAGTTTCCTTCAACAGAACTAAAACCGGGAGAAACTTATAAAACGGTTACGATTTATAAGTTTTCGGCGAAATAATCTTATTCAACCATCTTCAAAATGGAGAGGGTTTTTTATAATACGGCTTAAGATAAAGTATGCCTAACTGATATATCATAGCAGGATGTAACGGCGCGGGCAAAACAACGGCAAGCTATACCATTTTACCCGAAATATTGGATTGCCGGGAATTTGTTACAGGGAAATCGCTTTTAAAACAGGGGGCTCCACTGGAGCCATTACATCACAATTGCATGTGCTATAAACAGGTAGTTCCGCTGGAACTATTGCGACCTTCTGTCTATAACTCCGGAGGAGTTGCCTGTTTATAGCATAAATAGATCAGTTGATGGCTCCGTAGGTGCCTCCTGTTAGCTATTAGTTTTTAAAAGCGATTTCCCTGCTCAAAAACCGCCAGGATTGGGAGAAATAATAATTAATAACGATATTTAGAGTATCATATTAAAACAAAACCATGAAAGCTCAAACTAAAGACGCCAATTGGAATGAGTTGTCTGAAAAAATTGTAGCGGGTGTAAATAAGGCGCTTAGAAAACTAGTCGAAACTTCTGCGGCCAATGATAAAAGCCTTGTTGTTGGCGATGACCAAGGTAACTTTAAGACAGTCCCCGCTAAGGAGCTCCTAAAAAATCTACCTAAGCAAACTTCATTCCCGGTTTAGCTTTTCAAAATCCTCTATCGTATCAATATCAACACTTCCGTGCGGAAATAAAATTTCAATAACCTTATCAGGATATTTATGGATTACCTTTTTTGCACCTTCGGTACCCTTTAACGATAACAGATCTTTAAAATAAACGACATCGAATAACACGGGCGGTCCTGTAGTATTATTGTAAGAACACGCTGTTATGCCCTGTTCTCCGTTAGCCATTATCAGGTGGTTAAGAAGGTAGGTATCGGTAAAAGGCTGGTCGCAAAGCATCAGGATAACCGATTGAATGTTTGGTTCGATTTTTAACAGCCCCGATAATCCTGTGCGGATAGAGGATGACATTCCTTCATTCCATTCAGGGTTATGTATAATATTTATATCATAATTTTTAATGGTAGGTTCAATCGCTTCGGCATTCCCGCCTAAAACAACCACAACAGGTTCGCAAACGGATGCAATGGCGGTTTCTATAGCCCGCTGCAACAAGGTTTTACCTTTAAAAATAAGGTTTTGTTTTGGCTTTCCCAGCCGGCTGGATGAACCTGCGGCGAGTATGATAATACCTGTCATTTAATTTTATCGAAAAGAATGATGATGTTTAACAAAGATAAGATTGTAAAAAGAATGATAATGTGATAAAAAGTACAATTAAAAAACAATCTGCTAGATGTTAATAATTATTTTTACATGATAAATAAACTACGCCGGAAAATTCCGGTCGTTTGGAATTAAAGGGGGAATATTTGATAACGGATAATCACGGAAGAAAAGTAAATTATTTGCGGCTTGCCGTAACCGACAGGTGCAACTTGCGTTGTTTTTATTGTATGCCTGAGGAAGGATTGAACTGGCTTTCTCGCAGCGAGCTGATGACATATGAAGAAATGCTGCAAATATGTACCTTACTAGTTAAAATGGGTATCGAAAAGATCCGTATCACCGGGGGCGAGCCTTTTGTGCGTAAGGACATTATGAAGTTTTTAACCGCGCTTTCAAAATTGGAGGGGCTAAATGAACTTACCATAACAACCAATGGCGTTTTAACCGCCCCTTATGTTCCTGTATTAAAAAAACTGGGAGTAAAGTCGGTTAACCTTAGCCTGGATACCCTTGATGCCGGCCGGTTTTTTGCCATTACCGGCAGGGATGAGTTTGCAAATGTTATGCAAACCATTGACGAATTACTAAAACATGGTATTGAAGTAAAGTTGAATACCGTGGTGATGGAAGGTAAAAACATACAGGATCTTATTCCGCTGGTTGGGTTGACAAAGGAATTGCCGGTAAGCGTCCGTTTTATAGAGGAAATGCCATTTAACGGCGATGGGCATATTTACACTGGTTTAAAATGGGATTATGTGAGGATATTGGAAGAAATAAGCGAGGGGTTCCCGGGAATTAAAAAAGTGCCTGATCCTTTATATTCAACTTCCTATAATTATCAAATTCCCGGTCACAAAGGTAGCGTTGGCATTATAGCAGCGTATTCGCGCACTTTTTGCGGAACGTGCAACCGGGTTAGGATAACGCCGGTAGGAGAGTTGAAGACCTGCTTATATGATGACGGGCTTTTAAACATCAAAGACCTTATAAGGCAGCGGGCCGACGAAAATGAAATAAAAGAAACCCTTTTAAATACTTTTAATTCACGGGCGAAGGATGGCTGGGAAGCGGAACGGCTGAGGGTGGTGCATAAAGGGGTACACGAATCTATGGCAACCATAGGAGGTTAATAATTTAATTACTGTTGTATGATTACGGTAGAAGAAGCTGCAAAAATAGTCCTGGAACAGGCAACAGGTTATGGTGTTGAAATAGTGCCGTTTGAGCAATCGTTAGGCCGGGTTTTGGCCGAAGATATTAAGGCTGACCGGGATCTGCCGCCCTATAACCGGGTAACTATGGATGGCATTGCGATTAGTTATGAGGCTATTGAAAATGGCATAAGTACTTTTCGGATTAAAGCTACCCAGGCAGCGGGCGACGACCCCGTTGATATTGAAGATCACACTGAATGTGTTGAAATAATGACAGGGGCAATGCTGCCAGGGTCCACCGACACTGTTGTTCGGTATGAAGATCTTGAATTAAGAGCGGGCCTGGCCACCCTGGTTACTAATGGCATCCGTAAAGGGCAGAATATTCATTATAAAGGAAAAGATAAAAAGCAGGACGACCTGGTGGCCGAAACCGGCGCCATGGTTACGCCGGCAATCATTAGTTTAATAGCGTCGGTGGGAGAGAGTGAGTTACGCGTAAAAAAACTGCCGAGAGTCGTTATTCTTTCATCCGGTAATGAGCTGGTAGATGTCGATCAGGCACCCGGTCCGTTCCAGATCAGGAGATCAAATAACTATACTGTCAGGGCAGTTTTAAAGCAGCATGGCTTAGATGCGCAATTGCTGCACCTGCCGGATGACGAAGAGGTGATTAAAAAACAACTGGCAATTTGCCTTGAAAATTATGATGCAATTATACTGAGCGGCGGAGTGTCCATGGGGAAATTCGATCATATTCCCCGTGCTTTGGCAGCATTGAAAGTAAAACAACTTTTTCATAATGTGAAGCAGCGGCCCGGCAAGCCGTTTTGGTTTGGTAAGCATGAAAACGGGCAGTTGGTATTCGCATTCCCGGGAAATCCCGTCGCTACCTTCATGTGCCTGCACCGGTATTTTTTACCATGGCTGCATAAGTCAATGGGGGCTAAAGAAAAGCCGCAATTACGTGCGGTGTTGAGTGGCCGGGTAAGCTTTCATTTTCCGCTAAAATATTTTTTACAGGTAAAACTGCATTATAACGAATATTGCCAGTTAATGGCCAGCCCGGTTGAGGGCAATGGCTCCGGTGATTTTGCTAACTTAGCGGATACCGATGCTTTTATGGAACTTCCACTGGAGAAAAATGAATTTAAAAGAGGAGAGGTGTTTCCGCTGTGGCCCTTTTGATTGTCTGAACTCGAATTTTATGAATTTTTAGAATTAATGGAATTTTTAAGGGTTTATCATAGATCAATCATGTAATTCGAGTTCAGACAGTAATCGGTGAAGTCAAAAAAAAAATCAGTAAAATCTAAAAAATAAATGCTAAGTCATATCGATACTAACGGCAACCCCACCATGGTGGATGTAACCGCCAAACAGGTTTCGCACCGCACAGCTACGGCTCGGAGCATAGTTTCGTTGCCGGATGACGTATTGGTACATTTAACCAATGGCGATTTGCAAACAAAAAAAGGATCTGTATTTCAAACAGCTATCATTGCAGGGATAATGGCAGCAAAAAAAACCGGGGACTTGATCCCGCTTTGCCACCCGCTGGGTTTGGATAACTGCAATATAAGCATCAGCGTGAATGGATCAAATGAAGTGGTGATTGATTGCACAGCCAGCATTACTGCTAAAACCGGCGTGGAAATGGAAGCATTGGTGGGTGCATCCATCGCTGCATTAACAGTGTACGATATGTGCAAGGCGATGAGCCACGATATCGTTATAAAAGAAACAAAACTGCTTGCAAAAACAGGAGGTAAACGTGACTTTAGAAGGGAATAACCAGGAAGGAAAAAAGCATAAAAAACATGCCGACCTTAAACGGCCATCTCTCGGTAATTTTGGCCGCAATGAATGGGCCATCGTTGGCGGGCCATGTACTACTATTAAATTTTTGGCCGACCAGGTGATCAACGCGCTATCATCAGAATATAAGTGCGCCTATATTGATACTACCCACAATGACGATGTTACCTTAATGCCGGCTAAGCTGGCAAATGGGGCCTTTTTGGAGTATTATGACCAGGTTAATTACACCCAGCTCAACTACAAAGAACCTTTCAATTCATTTAAATTGAAGGAGACGTTTGCCTCTGCCGATTTAATATTGGCGAACGGCAACCATAATCCAGCAAAGGCACAGGTGGTGATCATTTATGAAAATAAAAGGGCATCGCTGCAAAAACGTGTTGAACAACTAGACAATGTACAAATGATCCTGCTGGCAGATAATGCCACCGAGATTTTTGACTTTATAAAGGAGGCTGTGCCTCATTGGAATGAATTGCCGGTGTATCGTTTGGATGAAACGGAAATGATTATTGATTTTTTTAGAAAACAACTTCATAAAGCAAAGCCAAAACTAAACGGACTGGTACTGGCCGGCGGTAAAAGCGAACGGATGGGATTTGATAAAGGATCAGTTAACTGGCATGGCAAGGAACAACGCTATCACATGGCAGATTTGCTGGGTTCTTTTTGTGAGGAGGTGTTTATATCCTGCCGACCTGATCAGCAATTGCGAATTGAATCCCCTTATTTGAGCCTGCCGGATACTTTTTTGGGCCTTGGGCCATATGGTGCGATCTTGTCTGCTTTCCGGGACAGACCGGACGAAGCATGGCTGGTGGTAGCGTGCGACCTGCCCTTATTGAGCGAAAAATCGTTAGGCTACCTGGTAGATCAACGCAACGTAGCTACCATCGCGACGGCTTACCAGAGCCGTTTTAATGATTTTCCGGAACCATTGATCACCATTTGGGAGCCCAAAAGCTACCGCGTATTGCTTTCGTTTTTGGCGCAGGGGTATTCATGCCCCAGAAAGGTGTTGATCAATAGCGACATCACCCTGTTAAATGCCCCCGATCCGGAAGAGATGACAAATGTAAATACCCCCGAAGAACTGGAGAAAGTGAAACTTGCGTTGCAACAAATTTAATGCGGTATGGAACTTGACTTTTTACGTTACAGTTGCCAGATAGCCTTGCCGGGCTTTTCTGAAGCCACCCAGCGACTTTTACAAAATGCAAGAGTATTGATAGTGGGTGCAGGTGGATTAGGCTGCCCCGCGGCGCAATACCTGGCCGCAGTTGGTATAGGTACTTTAGGTATTGCTGATTTTGATGTAGTTTCAGTAAGTAACCTGCACCGGCAGATCTTGTTCACGCCGGCTGATGCCGGCAAAAAGAAGGCGCTTTTAGCAAGTGAACGTTTGCAGTCCCAAAACCCGGGAATTACTGTAATTGCACATGATATGCGGGTGACATCGCAAAATGTGATGGAACTGCTGAGCCAATATGACGTTATTGTTGATGGTACGGATAATTTTGAAACCCGTTATTTATTGAATGATGCAGGCGTTTTGGCCGGAAAGCCTGTTGTGTACGGTGCAATTTACCAGTTTGAAGGGCAGGTTGCCGTTTGGAATATAAAAAATCAGAAAGGTACAAGGAGCCCTAATTACCGCGATCTTTTCCCTGAAGTTGATTCCTCGCAGATACCCAATTGTGCCGAGGGCGGCGTAATACCAACGCTAGCCGGTATTATCGGGTGTATGCAGGCAAATGAGGTGATCAAATACATCACCAAAACAGGCGAACTGCTTGCCGGTAAAGTATTGATATTTGACGCGCAAACAATGCAAAGCCGCATTATTAAAATAGGGGAAGTTACCCATACCGCTATAAACAGGTTGAAAGAAACTGTTTTTATTCCGACAGTGTCTGTTGATGAACTAAAAAGCCAGATCGCCGCAAAATCAGTCAGACTTGTAGACGTAAGAACAGAACGGGAGCGTGACGAGTTTGATATTGGCGGCGAACATATTCCGCTGGATGAATTAGATGGTTATATAGATGCGGAGGATGAGACGGTGAACACCGTATTTTATTGCGGAACCGGGAAAAGGAGCGGG
>NZ_CAIWNH010000174.1 GCF_903913935.1 uncultured Mucilaginibacter sp. | reverse complement strand
TCAAGGTAATTTTGTATCGACGATAATGGCGAGCGAAGATCATGAGCAAGAATTGAGAATAATTTATCTTTGGTATCATTGGCTATTGCAAGCTCCCCAGCTTTTTCTTCAACCAGCCTCTTTTCCGCGAAATAGCTTTTTCTGACAGTTGTGGTTACAAAAAAAATAAAAAAAACAATGCACACGTAGGTATAAGTAAAATCGATAAAACGGCTTTGTTTATCACTGTAAGTATTACTTATTAATTGTGGGTGCAAATATTCAGTCAATAACAGCATGCCAACTATAACTACGTTCAGCGCTATCCAAAACCAATACTGTTTACGGGGAACGATAGAAATAGTGAGAAAAAAAGAAAGCATAAAAATTAACAGCGTGGGTCCATTGATACCTGAGTTATATTTATAGTTAACAATCAACAGTACATTGATCACTGTCATGTATACCATAATAAAGGCGTTTAACTTCAGCTTAACTCTTGAGTAGTAATAACAAATTATTGCGAGAAAAAAAACAAGCAGCATTAACACCGCTAATTGTTGTATCCCCAGGATATAATTCAACCCGATTGTAAAAATAAGGCTGGTAGCTAAAACAAAAGTTATGGCATTAAATATCCTTGCTTCCAAAGAGAAATCAACAGGTGTCCCAATAATTTTCGACCAAAATGACTGCTTCATTTTTATGTATTATCCGGGGTTTTTTATTTTGAAGTATATTAACTAAAGCTATAAAATATATGTCATATGCAAGCCATTGGGATAACTATTTTATTTATTTCTACCAGTTTTAAACTAATAAAATCAGTGCAGCAGAGCAATGTCCGCCGGAATTGATTGGTAAAACATCAATTAATAGTTATATTAGTTGGCAAAATCCCCTGTCATATAATTCATGCTATTTTTAATCCGCTTTACTTTAAATTCTGATGAAAAAACTGATCATCATTTTTTTAACATTTACCGGTTTTGCGCAGGCCCAGCCGCAAATTAAATGGCCGGATCATAAAAAGGCGGTGATCATATTAACCTACGACGATGGGCTTTATTCGCAGTTAAACATTGCCATCCCGCAACTTGATTCAGCTCATCTGAAAGGCACCTTCTTTTTGCCTGGTGATCTGAATTATGAAACAATACCCAGGTGGCGTAGCGCCAGCAGAAGGGGCCACGAACTAGGAAATCATTCCATTTATCATCCTTGCACGAGCACAAATGACAACCCCGTTGCCTCAGAACATTATACCCCGGGAATGATTTTAGAAGAGATCGGGGTTATGAATAATTTTTTATTTGCAATTGACAGTAAATCATCGCACACCTATGCTTATCCCTGTACCGAAACATCTGTTGGCGGCAAAAACTATGTTGATTCGCTCAGGCGATCCGGCTTAATCAAATACGCCCGAATTGGTGGCGACGAAAACACCATTATAACGGATTTTAGAAAACTCGACCCAATGCTGGTGCCCTCGTATGGGTTGGAAGACAACACAACAGCAGACCAATTGATCACGTACGTTAAAACCGTCCAAAAAAAAGGAGGTATGGGCGTTTTGATGTTTCATGGCATTGGCGGTGATTATATCACGACGCCTGCGCTTTCGCATAAAAAACTTATTAACTACCTGGCAAAAAACAAAAAAGATATTTGGGTAGCCACTTTTCAACAGGTAATGGAATATATTTCA
Source organism: uncultured Mucilaginibacter sp. (assembly GCF_903913935.1). Lineage (GTDB taxonomy): Bacteria > Bacteroidota > Bacteroidia > Sphingobacteriales > Sphingobacteriaceae > Mucilaginibacter. The sequence continues at coordinate 4,536 of NZ_CAIWNH010000174.1, read as the reverse complement.
AAAGCTGTAAATAAAAAATGAAATGAAAAATTTGAAAAAGAAAAGGCCTGCACTTCACAAAATGCAGGCCTTTTCTGTTTAAGGTATTATCATCTGTTACCGCGTTCTTTTAGGCTTCTTTTTGCCCCTGGCATCATCTTTTAATTTAGATCTTTCAACAAAGCTGATCACCTGTTTTGAAAGCAGCATCAACAAACCTAGTGCTATCATAATAAGGCCACTGATCAAATAACCCCACATGCTGGTCGGGGCAAATAATTTTTCAGGCGCCTGGAAAATAACATGCAGAAAACTCCATCCAAACCATCCAAAAAAGCATAAAGTAAATGTAATAATAAAACTAATCACCCCGTTCAGCCAGTGCCAGTCTTTTTTATAGGCAACAAACCACGAGATGACATAAGCAGCTAATAAGCCAAAATTACCGGCCTGCTTGATAAAATTCATATCACTTGCACGCCTTGCAGGTAAATTAAGCCTGGCCATCCTTTCAGTCGGAAGGTATAAAAAGTTATAATCGTGCAAAAAGGCAAGCGTTTGAAAAGCATAAAAAAACAGCCAGAAAGCAATCAGGTTGATGATAATTAACCTGGCATTTAAATTTGAAAACAAACTTCTCATAACAATTTTAGGTGAAGTGCAATTATAAAGATTTTGATACGATTTCACGTACTAAAATAATATTTTCTTAATTTTTACAGCTTTGGGTTATGGATAAAAAACCACAGTTATTTCCCCTGCTTATTCTGCCTGGGTTATAGGCTATTAATACTGCGGTCCAATCAAATAGGGCCAAATTCTGAAAGTAAAAAAGGAACTATACGAAATTTATGTAAAGCATTGCCACCAGGAATACCAGCGGGTTCATGATGTTTGCGACCGCGATTTCTGGATGAAATCAGCAGAAGCAAAGGAATTTGGGATCATAGACTATATTTTGGGGCTTAGTGACTAGAGACTGGAGGTTGGAGATTAGTTAATAATGCCAATTGCAAAATTATTCCGCAATTGACATTCCGACTTCCGTATTGATCACTCCGTCCAAACCTTATTCTCCACCCCTATCCTCACCCAAAGCATCACCGCGTTTAACAGCGTAAAAATGATTGCCGTATAGTACAAATGAAAAACCAGCGGTATGATGGCGATCTCACAAACTACCTCCATATAATTGGGATGTTTTAAAAATTTGTAAGGGCCTTTCATTACGGGGTAAACACCGGGGATGCGGTATATTTTGGTGTTCCAGTATTTGCCTAATGAAGATAGCGCCCAGTACTTGAACGATAGCACTGCAATAAACAGCACCAGGAAGATCCAATCAATAGGCGGCTGCCCCTCTAAAATGTATTCCGCGATGATCGATACAATAAACAACGTATGCAGCGCGATCATAAACGGGTAGTGGCTTTGCCCGTATTGAACCGCGCCCTGCGAAAGGAGCCATTTTTCATTTCTCCTTGCGATGAGTAGCTCGGATAAGCGTTGTATGATGAAGAGGCTGATGAAGATGATGAAATACATGTATTTGAGTCCGAAAGTCCGGAAAGACCGAAAGTCGGAAAGATTTTTCGTAAATAACTTGTTAACTTTAATGAACTCCGAAACATGGTCGGCCTTTTAACTTTCGGACTTTACCGACTTTCCGGACTTTCGGACTTCAACAAAACCATCTCACTCGAAAAGCCTGGCCCCATGGCCAGCATTAAACCATAACCCGGTTCAAAGCCATCGGTCATAAATTTCTCCAGCACATACAAAACTGTCGAGCTGCTCATATTACCGTAATCATTCATCACCTTGCGGGTATTTCCTAAAAAATCCCCTTCAACGCCGAGCGCATCCTGGTAAGCATCCAATACTTTCTTTCCACCCGGATGAAAAATAAAGTTTTTGATATCGCTTAATTTAAGGCCTTGTTTTTCTAAAAAATTAACTATATCTGTGTTAATGTACTGCGTGATAAAGGCTGGGATGTCCTTTGAAAACAATACTTTGAAACCCGTATCCTGAAAATCCCATCCCATTACCTCCAGCGAATCGTAATACAATTTACTGCTTGCTGCCACATAATTTACACCGGTGGTATTTTGGTGGTTATCACCTTTAATAATACAAGCCGCTATCCCGTCTGAAAAAAGGCTGGAGCCAATAAAATTGCTTTTACTGTAATCACTTTTAATGAGTGTTAAGGAACATAGTTCAACTGCCACCAGTAACACCACCGCATCCGGGTTGGCTTTTGCCAGCGTATTTGCTTTGGCCATGCCGGAGACTCCTCCACCGCAACCCAGTCCCCATACCGGGATCCGGTTAATGTGCGGATTAAGCCGCATTTTATTAATGATCTGGGCATCCATACTGGGCGTTGCCAACCCGGTTGTTGATACAAATAGAATATCGGTAATATCCTCTTTATCGATTTTTGCTTTTTTTATACAATCCGCTATTGCTTTTACTGACCATTCAAGTGACGACCTGATATATTCGTTGTTCCGTTCTTCAAAAGTATTCGGTTGTGTATAGTAATCAAGTGGCTCAGATAAATTTCTGTCGATAATTTCGGTGTTATCAAAGGCAAAGATCAGCCGGTTGGCTTCCGGGAAATTGGCTGAAAACATCTCCAGGGCATGTTTTTTGACTTCTGTTTGTTTTATTTTATAAGGGAGGTCTATTTTTGATACTGCAGCTATAAATGGCATAAATATTTTATTTATACATACGTATCTATTAACGTGCCAGTTGTCTAAATCCGCAAATAAAAAATTATTTTATGCTTTTCAAACGCAGTTAAAACAAGAAATAAGGCAACTATTTAACAATATTTAAACACTTTTTGCCTTTTCCTTCTCGCTGATATTTTTTAATATATAGATCATACCGGCCGGGAATCCCGAAAATTGGAGTGTACCAATCGGGTTTGGTCTTAAATTAGGCACAACAATTTCAAAACGATGCAGTTCAAACAGATCTGAATTGCCGTCAATTACGACTGAATTTATATCCTTATTTTTTTCAGCAATAGATTTTAGCAGCCCCTTATGTTTTATTACAGAATGAAGGGTTTGTCCGGTTATCGGTTTTTCACCAATTTTCAGAATTTTGCGCCCAACCATGTTAATAAATATTATCTCATCCTTCTCGTTAACTGCTATTACGGTATCGGGCATTTCTTCTGCCAGAATTTTCACCTGGCTTTCTGCAGAGAGCCTTTTTGTGAGGTTAATATTTTCATTTTTACCCAAACGGACAGCCATGGCATTAAAAGCATTTGATAACTCAGCAAACTCCTCACTGGTTTGCAGATCAAGCCTGGTTTCATAATTTTCATGGCTCACTTCCATAAATCCATCCGCAAGCTGGTGAAGCGGGTTAACAATAAAGCCCGGGAAATTAGAGATCAAAACAAAAATGATCAGGAAGGTGATAAACCCACCTGCCCCAAGGTAAATGGTCGCACTATTTACTGTTTCGTGTGTGGCGTTGTTTTTATCAGCAATCGCCTTCATGTTAAGGCCGTCAATAGTTTTTAATAACGACCGCACATGCCTCACCAATACCTGCTGTTGAGACAAGGTTTCGGATGAACTGATCAACTGGTCAAAGTCTTTCCGTACTCCGGATGTTGCCTCATTTTCGCCGCTTTCAGTAATATTGTTTTCCTGTTTTTTTAATGCGCTGTTAAAAGCATCTGATGCATTTTTTGTCAGTGGAAGATCATTCTCATCCAGTACTGAACGCATATCCCTGGTAAAAGTGAGGGTATTATAATTGTTCTTCAGTGTTACTTTTGCAGTTTCGGAAATCTTCTCAATATAATAGATAGAGGCGGCTCCAAAAAACATCACCACTACAAATAATATCCCAAAGCCAACAAATAGTTTTTTCCTGATCTTCATACAAAAATAAATTAACAGTTTACAACAGGTTCCTTAACGGAAGAAATTAGTGTAGTAAATATAATTGATTATTTAGGTAAACAATAACCCATGCGGCAATTGTTTACCTAAACCATAAAAAAATTACATAAAAAACACCTGTTTATTTGCTTTCAAGCAAGGCAAGGTCGGGTTGGGCGTATTTGTATACTTTAAAATAGATCGTAGTTTTGGTTTGAAAAACGCCCTCAATGGTCGAGATCTTATTTACAAAATCAACCAAATGGTCGTTATCCCGGCACATCACATCCACCTCCAGGTCATATTCCCCAAAGGTCCCGGCCAGAAAGCTCACTTCCGGCATCAGGGCGATAGTTTGCGCAACCTGCTCTTTTAAATGGGCCGGCCTTACGTACACGGCTACATGCGCATAGGAACGGAAGCCCACCTTACCGGGATCAACCCTGCCGATAATGGTGATCACCTTTTCCTCCAGCAAGCGGTTAAACCGGGTACGAATGGTACCAATGGAGACATTCAGTTTTTCAGCAATAACGGTAAAGGAAGTCCTGCCATCGTTCTGCATAAAACTGATGATGGCAAAATCAATCTCGTCTAACGAATTTCCGGTATTAACTAAAGGGCTGTTCTTTTCCAT
>NZ_CAIWNH010000173.1 GCF_903913935.1 uncultured Mucilaginibacter sp. | reverse complement strand
TACCGAAGTACTTGAAGCAGAGATTGTGTTGTCAGCTGTGGGTATTTCAACCAACCTGGAAGGTATCGGCCTTGAAGAGGCGGGTGTAAAAACTGATAAAGGAAAAGTATTGGTTGACGACTATTACCGCACCAATATTGAAGGCGTTTACGCCATTGGCGACATTGTTAAAGGACAGGCCCTTGCGCACGTAGCATCGGCAGAAGGTATTACCTGTGTTGAGAAAATTGCCGGACTGAACCCAGAGCCGATCAACTATAACAACATCCCGGGCTGTACTTATTGCTCACCGGAGATCGCATCTGTAGGGTATACCGAAAAAGCAGCAAAAGAAGCTGGTTACGAAATAAAAGTTGGGAAGTTCCCTTACTCTGCTTCGGGCAAGGCGAGTGCAGCAGGGGCTAAAGACGGTTTTGTAAAACTGATATTTGACGCCAAATACGGCGAATTTTTAGGCGCCCACATGGTCGGTCATAACGTTACTGAATTGATCGCCGAGGTAGTTACAGCGCGCAAACTGGAAGCAACCGGTCACGAGATCATTAAATCGATACATCCGCACCCAACCATGAGCGAAGCAGTTATGGAAGCTGCCGCAGACGCATATGGCGAGGTGATACACCTTTAGTTCATGGTTGATGGTTCATAGTTCGTGGTAGGTGCGGATTAGTTCATGGTTCATGGTTCATGGTTCATGGCAGCTACAAATGGCTGTGAGCTATGAACCATCGTCTTTTGTTCGTAATTAATAATAGCTATAAATGGCTATGGGCTAATATTCTTTTTTTAGTCCATGGCATTTGCATAAAAACGATGAACTATGAACCATCAACTATGAACCAAAAGACATCTTCGAAAACAAATCCCACAAAACGATCCCGGCAGATACGACGATATTAAAAGAATGTTTGGTGCCAAACTGTGGAATTTCGATACAGACATCAATTTTTGCCATTACCTCATCGCTTACCCCATTTACTTCGTTACCGAATACCAGGGCGTATTTTTCTCCCTTTACAGTTTCAAAATCCTGCAACATGGTACTGTTCTCCGCTTGTTCAACAGCGACTATCGTGTAACCTTCTGAACGCAATTGATCAACAGCCTGCACAGGGCTATCAAAATATTCCCAAATGATAGATTGTGTGGCGCCGAGTGCTGTTTTTTCTATTTCGCGGTGAGGCGGCCTGGCGGTAATACCGCATAAACACATTTTTTCGACAGCAAAGCCGTCTGCCGTGCGGAAGATCGAGCCGATGTTATGCCTACTGCGCACATTATCAAGCACCACCACCACCGGAAGCTTTTCCCCGGCTTTAAATTCAGCTATAGTTGCACGGTTAAGCTCGTCGAGTTTTAGTTTACGCATGGGTTAGAGATTAGAGATTAGTTTTTTAGTTTGAAAGTCCGAAATAAAAAAACCAATCGCAATATCTGAATAAACTTGGAAATTCGTTATTCAATATTTGGTGTTCGATATTATTGATATTAACCTCTGATAACTGATGGTTCCAACTCCCCTACCCCATCGCCAATAAGCGAGCGGTAAACAGAGGGCACATATCCTATTTTGTCGGTGTAATATTCAATAACGTTAGTGCTGAAATCTTCAAAGGCGTTTTCTTTTACCAATGCTATAGCGCAACCTCCGAAACCTGCGCCAGTCATCCTGGCGCCGGCAACATTAACATCGGTTTTGCTGTACGCAACAATAGCATCAAGCTCCTGGCCGCTAACTTCATACAGATCACGTAGCGAATCGTGCGACGCATACATCAACCGGCCGAATTCCGCCAGGTTATTATTGCTCAACGCCACTGCAGCCAGTTTTACACGGTCGTTTTCTTCAATCACATGCTGCGCCCGTTTTAATATAACGCTGTCGGTAATTAAATGGCTATATTGGTTAAAAGTAGCGGTATCAATATCACACAGGTTATTAATATCAAGTTCCTGTTTCAAGGCAGTTAAAGCAGCCTGGCATTCCTGTACGCGTTCGTTATATTTTGACTCGGCAAGTTTGCGGGGTTTGTTGGTGTTGATAATGGCCAGGATATGATCGCCAAGGTTACTATCTACCGCCTGGTAATCAAGGGTATCGCAGTTCAGCATCAGCGCCTTGTTCTTTTCGCCGAAAGCAACAGCAAACTGGTCCATTATCCCGCAGTTTACCCCTATAAAATTATTTTCAACAGATTTAGCCAGTTTTACAAGGTCGAGTTTGGAATAACCGGCGTCAAACAAGTCATTTAAAGCGAAAGCGGTAACCACTTCAATGGAAGCTGAGGACGACAGGCCCGAGCTGATAGGTATATCGCCATAAAAAAGCATATCCAATCCTTGTAAATCATGCCCGTCTTTTAAAAAATATTCAAAAATACCCAGGGGATAGTTGAACCATTTTTCGTCTGTTTTAGTGTAATGATTTTGTAAAGCGATGTCGGGTTTTTCTTCAAAATTTAAACTTCTGAAACGAAGAACACCGTCATTATTTGGTGATACCAGCAAATAAGTTCCAAAAGTAATTGCACAAGGCATTACCAGGCCACCATTATAGTCGATATGCTCGCCTATAAGATTTACACGGCCCGGAGAAAAATAGGCATTCTCGGCTTCTTTATCATATAGTTTATTAAATTCCTTGTACAAGTGGCTCTTCATTGTTGTTTATTTTGATTGGCAAGGCAAATATTAAAGAAATAAATGTAAAATACACATTTATTTTATTTTTATTTTTCTTGTTGCCATAACCTGAATATCTTTTCCAAAATAACATCATTTTTAAATAATTAATGAAATTTGTATTTGTTTTGATAACAATAAAATCATTTACGATGAAACAATATGTAATAACTGCTTATGATTATACTGATGCAGGAGCCCTTGAACGTCGCATGAAAGTACGTCCTGATCATTTTGAAGGGGCAAAGGAGCTCAAAAAGTCCAGTAGTTTTATTTTCGGCGGCGCCATTTTAAACGATGATGGCAAAATGATCGGTTCGGTAATGGTGATGCAGTTTGAAACAGAGGAACAACTGGAAAGCTGGAAACAAACTGAGCCTTATATCACCCAAAAAATATGGGAAACTTATGAAATTAAGCCCTTTAAACTTGCATCTGTATGATACTGCCTGGCATAAAAAAGCCCCCGTTTTTAAATTACGGAGGCTCCCTGTCATTTTTTAATTTAATAACTTATACCCTCGCGCAATCGCCCGAATCAAGCTTGATCACGTATACGGTTCCGTTAAGTGTTAACGTGGCTGTGCCATTGCCATTAAATACAAGCGTCCCTGTATAGCTAAAACTCCCCTTATTGGGCACATCGCCTGTAACAGAAATAGCCGCATTGCCACTGACTATAGTTCGGGAATGTTTCAGGATAGTTAATGAGTTGATCACAATAGCTACGTTGCTATTGCCATGATGAGTAGTGTCAACTTTTGAGCTGAATGAACCAGCACGTTTAAATTCGCCGTTGATCACAAAATCTGTTGCTGTAGGCAATAAACCATTTACCGTAAAGATTGAACTTCCGGAGTTGCTTGAAGATAAATTGGGCCCGTTAAATGAACCGCTGTAAGTGAGCGCGCCCGAAAGGCTGTCGGGTTGGCTGCTGCTGTTACAATCTACCGTATAACTATATTTCAACTTATAACTATATGTAACCGCGGATCCGGCGCTGCTTTGCCTTGAGATGCTGTCTGATTTAATAGTGCCGCAGGCATTAGGCAGGTTGCCAATAGCAATGGCATCAATGGTTGCATCGCCGGCAAGGCTTGCCACACCGTTTGAGTTAAGCGAAACCGAACCGGCAACCATACTTGCAGCTTCGGCGTTTGAAACATTGCCGTTAATAACAGGCGATGTACTACTGTTTTTTTTGCACGCTATTGCGCTCAGCAATAACATGGCTGTAAAAATTAATTGAACTTTTTTCATAATTAACATGGTTTGATAGGGGAATTGCAGTTTGACACCCGTTAATTGAAATGGTTTAAATAAAATCACCCGCTTAAAGTTTTTTTATATTACTGTGGTGAAATACTGTTTAAAAGGGTGATATCTTCGCCTGAAAGCTCAAGAGAAACTGACTGCAAATTTTCTTCCAGGTGGTCAACTTTCGAGGTGCCTGGAATGAGCAAAATATTATCGGCATGGTTCAGCAACCAGTTCAAGGCCACCTGGTGAACCGTTGCATTATGTTTTTCGGCAATTTGCTTTAATATTAACTGGCTTGCCACATTACCTGCATTTAGCGGAAACCATGGGATAAATGCAATATTATGCGCTTTACAATATTGCAATACCTGCTCCCATTTACGATTGTCGACGCTGTACATGTTTTGCACCGACACCACCTCAAAAAAATCCTGTGCTTTTTTTATAGTATCAATGTTCACTTCCGAAAGACCGATATGCCTGATCTTACCCTCATCCTGCGCTTTCTGCAAAAATTCGAAGCTATCTTCTAACGGCACAATCGGGTCAATACGGTGAAGTTGATACAGGGGTATCTGGTCCAGTTTTAAACGTTTCAGACTCCCGTCGAGTGCTTTTTGCAGATGAGAGGGATGCGCATTTACCGGCCATTCATCAGGTCCTGTCCGGAGCAACCCGCCTTTAGTCGCAATTACAAGGTTATCAGGATAAGGAAATAATGCTTCAGCGATCAATTCTTCTGAAATAAAAGGGCCGTAACTATCGGCAGTATCAATGAAATTTACACCGAGTTCCACCGCCTTTTTTAACACCCTTAGGGCTTCATCCTCATTTTTCGGCGGACCCCAAATACCTTTTCCGGTAATGCGCATTGCGCCGTAACCCATCCTGTTAACGGTAAGTTCACCGCCAATAGCAAATGTTTTTTCTACTGAAATGGTTGTATTATTCATAAATAGTTAATTTTTGATTAAAAACATTAACACAAAATTTAAGTATTTGTTCTTTGCCTGTATCAATAAAATATCCTTTTTTAAAAGCCTGTTGATCAATTAATATCTATATTGGCGTAAAAAATAAACCATTATGACAGAACAAAATTATGCCCATCACGCACGTTATGTAAAGGGCTTTCATTTCTTATTAGCTTCATTGTTGCTTATCGGTACTATAACCTCCATCGTCAATATTTATTTGCAGGTTAAAGCCAATGATTCCATTATCGGATCGATACTAATTACCACCTTATTTATATGCGGTATATTGCTTTTCTGGTATGCAAGGCGTTTTGCCGTCACTGTACAGGACAGGGCCATCCGGGCTGAAGAGAGTATCAGGTATTATATATTAACCCACAAAGCCATCGATAGCAAGCTAACTATGGG
>NZ_CAIWNH010000172.1 GCF_903913935.1 uncultured Mucilaginibacter sp. | reverse complement strand
TTCACCTTTCACCTTTCACCTTTCACCTTTCACCTTTCACCTTTCACCTTTCACCTTTCACCTTTCACCTTTCACCTTTCACCTTTCACCTTTCACCTTTCCTCAGGGCTTGCTCTTCGGCTTGCTCAATAAATTCACAAAAAGCCTGTATGCGCCCGGAACGCCCGCAGGCAGTTGCCTGAAGAATGCCAGCGAGGTATAAACAAACCTGCCCTGTCCGTAATTGCCCACGATGAGCGCGCCATTATTGGCTGCTTCGCCCGGATCATTCATTTGCAGCGGGGATTTATAATTTGGGTCGATATCGCCTACAAAATATAAACCGCGTTCCTGTACCCAGCCGTTAAAATCATCCTGGGTAATTTTGTTTGGATAATTGAGCAAAGGCTCCTGCGGATCTAAAACTGTTATTTTGGCCTCTTCATCAGTAACCCTTTTGTTTACTATGCTGAATGGGTACGGGCCGATATTTTTGGTAGCCAGCCCATTGTTGTTATTATATTGTACTACAAGGTTGCCACCCTTCTTCACATATTCCAGCAGTTTTGGCTGCTCCACCGCCAGGCGCGGGTTTACATTATAGGCCCGCACCCCGGTAATAATGGCATCATAGCCCGATAGGTCGCCGTTCAGGATTTCATTTTCGCTTAATATATGCACGTCATAGCCAACCTGTTTAAGTGCATCCGGCACCAAATCTCCCGCACCCGGGATATAGCCGATCTTTTTGCCAACAATATTTAAATTAAGGTCGATCAGTTTAGCTTCTGCCGGCGGGAACAAAGTAATATTGGGGATATGTTCATACTTGATTTGCTGGATGCCCATTGAAAAAGTTTTGCCGCCCACCTCAACAACCGCTTCCAGTGTTGTTGTTTGAGGGTGATTGCCGGTTGGCGTAACTTCAAAATTCACCGCCCATTCATCACCTTTATTTTTCCCGGTAAAATCAATTTTTTCAGGGCTCACCCTCCAACCCGCCATTGGTTTTATGCTTATGCTGCCTGCAGCTTTGGTAAAGCTTTGCAGTTTAATCTCTACATTCTGCGGCTGTTTTGAATTGAAAATGTAGTTTTTTGCCGTGATATTGGCGGTTACCGGGGGGGCGACAACCAGCGGCTGATAGATTTCTCCACGGGCGGGATCTACGTATTTATATTGTACTGGTGCTGTTAATTGAATTTCCTTGTTCTGTATTCTGAAGAGGATTGTCGGATGAATGGCAAAATTCGTATTTTCGGCACGTGTTTTTTGCTCCATATCCTCCGAAACTTTATCTGCAATTACCATGTCTGCACCTATATTATCTAAATAATCAACATTGTAGTACCCAATCGGATGCGGGTACTTGAGCCAATACGGCTGTGTTACCGAGTCGACTTTAATTTTATAGGTAAAATCATGAACGTTATCATTGATTTTTAGGGCGGTATCTGCGTTAGAAAAAACTCGATTGAACGAGAAATGGCCGTAATTAAAAAATGGGTAATAAATGCTCAATATCTGGGCTTTAATACTTGACCTTAAAATAACTTGGGTTTTAACTTGAATATCATCTCCCATCGCATAAACTGGTTCTGCCGCATAACTCTCAAACCACAACCCCGCGCACGCTGCGATCAAATCGTCCAGTTCTTCGATTTTTATAAGCCGCCAATACTCGTCAGGAACTTTCTCAACTTTATCAATTAAAGCAACCAATGCCTTTACAGATTTCTCCGGATGGTCCATATCAAAATCCTTACGGATCTTTTCAATCTCCGATCCGATGTCTTCCCCTCCTTTTACCCGTCCCCAACTGGTATTTACGCCATCCATCAGGTCGGTGTTCGGGGCATCGCCTAAAATGGTTTTAAAAAACTCAAATGCCTGGCCACGTTGCCTGGCCGAACCAAAGCCCTGCGTCTTATGGTTCGAGCGGCTTTCGGCAGCCATTTCGCCATAGCCTTTGCCAATGATGGGGTTATATACACCCACATCTATTTTAAACTGGTCGGGCGCGGTGGTATTCACGGTGCCGAAACTAAAGGTATTCCACAACAGCCTTTTTGCCTGCCAGGTTTGCACATATTTTAATTGTTCAGGAAAACGATTGGCGTCGGCGGCGGCGGTAAATGCTTCCTGCGCTAATATCGCTGATGAAGTATGGTGCCCGTGGCCGCCTTCGCCGGTTGTAGGGAAGCGGCAGATGATTACATCCGGCCTGAATTTACGGATCACCCAGACCACATCGCTTAAAACTTTTTCTTTATCCCATATTTTTAACGTTTCGCCCGGCCCTTTTGAGAAACCAAAATCGTTGGCACGGGTAAAAAACTGTTCTGCGCCGTCAACTTTGCGGGCTGCCAGCAATTCCTGGGTGCGTATTAATCCCAACAACTCGCTTTGTTCATTACCGATCAGGTTTTGGCCGCCATCGCCGCGTGTCATCGAAAGATAACCGGTGCGGTAATGTTTTTCCTGGGCCAGGTAAGCCAGCAGCCGGGTATTTTCGTCATCCGGGTGCGCGGCTACATAAAGCACGCTCCCTAAAACGTCCAGTTTTTTAAAATTCTGCTCAATCGAAACCAGGTCGGCAGGCGGCGCGGTTTGCGCAAAACCAAACTGAGCCAAACATAAAAAGGCAATAAAAATTTTGATGCGGTTCATAGCTAACAAATATATTGAAAGATAAATAGCATACTAAAGTGTATCAATAATTTAACAATGCCCTGAATTTAGGATGTCGAATGTTCGATTTCGGATTTGATCGCTATATTATTGTTTTTCGCTAAATATGTTGAATTGGCAAGTAACATTACAACCTTCCAACCTTTCAAAATTCCAACTTTCCCACCCTCATCCTGTCCAATTTACAACCGCCCGGTCGTAGTTAAAATAATTGAAAACAATATTTATTCCGCGTTTGTTAATCAATCGTTTAAAATTTTCTTATTGAATATCAGGCACTTATTCTAACTTGACAAAGTAATGACCAAGCCAATCAATCGTTTGATTAATTTTGATGGAGAAATACAATGGATAAAGACAAAATTGATAAGAAGGACCATATCCTTGATGTAGCCGAAAGGATATTTTCTGATCTCGGCTTCGACGGGGCCTCCACCCGGATGATCTCAGGCGAAGCAGGTGTGAATATGGCAATGCTCAATTATTATTTTGGGTCGAAAGAAGGGTTGTTCCTGGCAGTTTTTGAGCGGAAAATCTCTTCATTTCAAACACTGCTTCAAAATATCGGCAACGATGAAAGCATGTCATCGTGGGACAAACTGGAAAAATGCATTGATAATTATGTTGACAGGATGATTGTCAATAATTGCTTTCAAAAACTGATCAACCGTGAAATGTCCATGGGCAAACGTTGGGACCTTACCGATAAGATCACCGAAATATTAATGATCAATGTAATGGAGTTAAAAAAAATATTTGAAGAAGGGATCAAAAACGGCAGCTTCGGGAAAGGTATCGATCCTGAACTAATGATAGCGACCATTTTTGGTACCAAAAATTATATCATTAACGCGCCGCATATAGCATCTTTAATGCTGGGGCACGATATCCGCGACGAAGAATTTTTGGAAGAAAAATTCAAGCCTAGGTTCAAAACGTACATGAAACAGCTCTTAAAATCTTACTTAATGAACGACAATGATTACACAAAATAAACACACAAGACTAAAATTTTTTAGTGCCGCTGCCGTAACGTTTAAACGTTTTATCGCCCCGGCATTTATTTTAACTTTATTCAGCCTCAACGCGGTTAAGGCACAGGACAGGGTGATCACTCTTGATGAAGCGTTGAAAATGGGCCTGGCAAACAGCAATGTGGTAAAGCTCTCAAAATCGAAGATCGACCAGGCTATTTCGCAGTATAACCAGGCGAAAGATAACATCCTGCCTACCGGTAAGGCTAGCTTTACTTATGATCGTGCGGAGATACCGGCCAACAAACTGGATTTTGGCCCGACGAGCTTGTCGTTGCCCAAAAGCGCTGACGCATTTTTGGGTATTGCTTCTGTTAACGAAGTGATTTACGGGGGTAACCGCTTAAAATATGCCGAACAATCAACAGAATTGCTGGCACAGATCTCGCGGATAGATGCAGAAAATGACAAGGATGCTGTAGCTTATGATATCATCAACCAATACTACAATCTTTATAAGGTATTAAAAAGCAAAAAGGTTGTTGAGCAAAACCTGGCAACTGTGGATCAGCAAATAAAACAGGCCCAGCGTTTTTTTGACCAGGGTATTGTTACCAAAAATGATGTGCTTCGGTTCCAGCTGCAACGCGCAAATATTGAGTTAAACGGCATTGACCTGGAAACCAACAGGAAAATTGTAAATTATAACCTTAATATTTTGCTTGGTTTACCCGAAGGAACACCATTAGCTATTAACGACATTGCTGAGGCCGACAGGCAGGTAGCGCCGGTAACTGCCTATATTGATACTGCTTTGGCTGCGCGTACTGAAGTAAGGTCACTTGATCTCCGATCTCAGGTTGCCGAAACAAATGTTAAAAATATAAAGGCAAATGCGCTGCCAACGGTGAATGCTTCGGCTGCGGCCTATTATATCGATACACAGATAGATCCTTTTCCGCAAAGCGGAAAATATATTTTGCCCCTCACCTTAGGTGTTGGTGTATCATGGAATTTTTCGGCACTGTGGACCAATAAAAATAAGGTAGCGGAAGCGAAGATCCAGCAGGATGAAGTATCGCTGAGCAAGCTCATCACCATGAATAAAGTGAGGCGCGAGGTGAACGAAGATTATCAAAACTATATGATGGCGCTTGATAAAATAAAACTATTGCAAACATCCATAGAACAGGCGGGGGAAAACAATAAGATCCTCGAATCAAAATACAAAAGTAATATCGCCTCAGCAACTGACAGGGCCGACGCAGAAACATTGCTTTACCAGGCCGAGATTAACCTTGAACTGGCGAAAGCCGACGCAGGGCTTGCCTATTATACTTTAATAAAATCAACCGGAAAACTCAACAAGTAGATGTGCAGATGAGCAGATATGCAAATGTGCAGATAATTAGAAATTAACAATTACCTACTCATTAAATCACTAAATCACTAATTCAACAATTAAAAATATCATGGCAAAGGCAAATGACTCAATGGAAAATGAACCTAAAAAGAAACCAAACAAAGTGCTCCCGATTATTTTAGGGTTGATACTGGTTATCGGCATTATTTTCGGGATCAAAGAATATATATATTATGGTAAACACGTTGATACCGACGACGCACAAATTGATGGCGACATCAGCCCTGTTGTTGCCCGTGTTGGCGGCTATGTAGATAGTATCTACTTCCAGGAAAATACACACGTAAATAAAGACCAGGAACTGGTGAAAATTGATGACCAGGATTACAAAATAAAAGTTGAACAGGCAGAAGCTGCGAAAACCGGCGCCAGCGCAAATATCAATGTTGGTCAGTCGCAAATTTTTGAAAATGCAGCCAACTCATCAAGCGCTAAGGCAAAAGTGGCATCCGCTTCGGCTCAACTGGATAAAATTACCAAGGATTATGCACGTTACGCAAACCTGGTACAGGATGGATCAATCACCAAACAGCAATTTGACCAGGCCAAAGCTGATCTGCAAATTGCACAGGCTAATTACAGGGCCGCGCAGGATCAATATAAAGCTGCTGTTGAACTTGAAGGCGCTGCAAAAAATCAACTGAATGTTACCCATACAGGCGTAACACAGAAACAGGTGGATGTTGATTACGCCAAATTGCAATTATCATACACCCAGATAAAATCACCAGCCAGTGGCATAGTATCAAAAAAGAATGTGCAGGTAGGGCAGCTGGTTCAGGCCGGGCAAACCTTATTCTCCATTGTTAACGATAGCAGTATCTATATCACTGCCAACTTTAAGGAGACTCAATTGGATAAAATACGCTCAGGACAAAAGGTTGAAATAGATGTTGATGCTTATCCCGAAATGAAATTAAAAGGAGAAGTGTTCAATTTCTCACCTGCAACAGGCGCTAAATTTTCTTTATTGCCTCCTGATAATGCTACCGGTAACTTTGTGAAGGTTGTACAGCGTGTACCTGTAAAAATTAAGATCAGCGGCAGCAAAGAAGATATGGGCAGACTGCACCCGGGTATGAGCGTGAATGTTTCTGTGATCGTTGCTGAATAAGTAAATAGTTGATAGTTCATTGTTCATAGCTGTTGTTGCAGCTTCCATGAACTATGATCTATCAACCATGAACCCATTAAATTAACACAACAATAAAAAAATAATGGCTGAAACTGGCTTTAGAAAGTGGATCATTACGATCACGGTTATCGTTGCTTCGTTACTGGAGCTAATCGATACCACCATCGTAAACGTATCCTTGCCTGTCATACAGGGCAACCTGGGTGCCACGCTGGAGGATGTTGCCTGGGTGGTTACCGGATACGCCGTTGCAAACGTAATTGTACTCCCCATGTCCGGGTGGCTTGGAAGCCGCTTCGGGCGAAAAAATTATTTCATAACTTCTATTATCGTATTTACCATAGCATCTTTTCTCTGCGGCAATTCAACCAGCCTGGACGAACTGGTGATCTTCAGGATCTTGCAGGGGCTTGCCGGCGGTGGCTTGATATCAACTTCGCAAGCGATATTGATCGAGACCTGGCCCAGAGAGCAAATTGGAACGGCGACTGCGTTGTTTGGTTTGGGAGCCGTAGTTGGGCCGACTGTAGGGCCAACCATTGGCGGCTATATTACCGACCACGCTACCTGGAGATGGATTTTTTATGTAAATATACCTGTCGGCGCCATTGCAGCATTTTGTGCCTACACCTTTGTGAGGGAAACGCCCAAGGAAGCAAAAGGAAAGCCGGTTGACTGGTGGGGAATTGCCCTGCTGGCAGTTGCTGTAGGCAGTTTGCAAACGATACTGGAAAAAGGCGAATCGGAAGACTGGTTTGCAAAAACCTACATACTTGTGCTTACCATTGCCGCAATTTTAGGCGTGTTCCTGTTTATATGGCGCGAAATGAGTATCGACTACCCGATAGTAAACTTCGGGATCATGCGGCATCGAAGTTTCGCGGTGGGTATGTTCACCTCCTTTGTGCTCGGCTTTGGTTTGTACGGATCCGTCTTTGTGTTCCCGGTATTTTGTCAAAACCTGCTCGGCTTTTCGGCGCAGCAAACCGGCGAGCTTTTATTTCCTGGTGGATTGTGTACGATCATTATGATGCCATTTATTGGTAAGATGCTCAACAGAGGTATACCGGCGCAGTTTATGGCCACAGCGGGCATGTTTTTGTTCTTTGTGTTCACTACAATGCTAAGCAACTCAACCCTCGGCACCGGTGAGAAAGATGTGTTGATCCCCTTGCTGATAAGAGGTATAGGCATGGCTCTGTTGTTTGTTCCGCTGACTACGCTGGCGATAGCCGATTTAAAAGGGCCGGAATTAGGGCAGGGTACCGGATTAAACAATATGATGCGCCAGTTGGGTGGTTCATTTGGGATAGCGGTATTAACTACCATTATTCACATCCGAACAGCAAAGCACCGGAGTGACCTGTTATCGAATATCAACCCATATAACAATGCGTTTAACGACAGGTTGAATATGCTGCAGCATGCCTTTATGGCAAAAGGCAAATCAGTAACAGATGCATTGCATATGGCATATATGGCTATTGAAGGCGCGGTAACCCGCCAGTCAATCTTACTTACCTATGATGATGCTTATTGGATCTCGGGTCTGGTAATGTTGTTTTCGATACCGCTGCTTTATTTGCAGCCATTTAAGAAAGCGGCCAAACTGCCGGTTGACGCCCATTAAAAGCAAAAAGCCGTCCGCCAAAGGCGGGCGGCTTTCCCCAAAAAACTACAATTAAAATTTTATCACCGCCCCGGTATCCTAACTACCTCAAAGAAAATATATTATTTCGCCAGGGTTTATTTAATCTAGGCTATAAATGTAATGCTTTTTTGAGGATATACGCAAATTTTATTTGCTGTGTTTAATATTATTTATGAATAATAGATGAAATTTTACCAGTCCTTAAATTTTTAGAGTAAAAACAAGTATTTTTTTTCGTTATTCATTTTTTTTGCAGAGGTAAAATCGCTCCCGGGATTGCAAAGCGGCATTAACAGCTTTATTTCCCGGTGGTATTAAACTTAGTTGATTAAATTTAATAAAACCAGTTATATTAGGGCTATGAAATCCAAACCTGGCCCAATTTATCTTGCCTGTATTTTATTACTTTCAGGCCTGTTTCTTTTTGTTCGTTGTAAAACCGCCGAAAAGACAGGCAAAGACGAAGTCAACCAATTTTTGAATGGGTTTAATAACCGGGTGAAGGAGGGCAACACCGATTCGTTGATGGCTTATTTCGATGGCGATAAGAGGCAGAAAGTATTAAAACGACTGGTTAACTTATTGTCTGGTAAAAAGAGCCTCAACGGCAAGGAAAAGCCATTGGCGGGTATAAGCCTGGATGTCGACGCGGCAAAGATCAAAATAATTGATGATGAATGGGCAACAGTAAGCATCCCGGCAAAGTTCAGTCATGAGCAATTGGACAGCAAAGCATCGGTGTTGATCCTTAAAATTCATAAGGTGGCCCCGCACACGTTAAAGATCGCCCAGGTAGACGCGCGGCAGTTTTTAACTGACTATGTTGCTTACGCAAATTTTATACAAAACAAAACATCATCTGAAAAGGATCTGTTCAGCCCCATAACCCTGGCTGCATTTAAAACTGCTGGCCAATTAAAAGCGAGATATGATAGTGTAATTTGGTTCGAGCATATGGATAACAAGACCTTTTATTTTGTTGTAAAAGGTAGATGGAGCGCGGCTAAGTTGGATAGTCTTACCGATAGATATGATCCCGGATACAAAATGGGTCTTTTAAATCCAGAGTTAAAGGAAATTATTCCTGTTGAATACGATTTGATACATAATATTGGCGGAACAATTACCGGTTTAATTGAGGTAGAGAAAAACCAAAAGAAAGGGCTATTCGACACAAATGGGAAAATCATAATACCAGCCAATTACAATGAAATCTTGCCTTTAAACGACGAACAAAATTTGGCCGCCCTGCGAAAAGGGGATGATTATTTTTATTTAAGAAAAGATTACACAGTAACAGAAAGAATAGCGGATTTTAAGATATCTGATATATTAAACAAGATAAAAGACTATGGAAATTCTTATACCATAACGGACAACCACCCTGAAAATATTCTTGAATATAATGACCGTGAGCTAAGTAATAGTATTGTTATTCCACCATCATACCTGGTAGAATGGGATATTCTGCCAAGTCTGATAGACTTGAGAAACCCCATCAGAAAAACTATAGCGTATGATGATATGGAAAATGGGAGTGCTTCATATAAGATAAATTTTGATTCCCGGCAGGAGCAAAGCAACTGGCTTGAAGCAGGATATTATTCAATTATCAATGATTATTTAGGTAGCCGGGCCGGTTTGTACCAGTCCAATGCTGTGTTGGTGATTGATAAAAAAGCAAATAGAATATTTGGCCACCAGGTGAACATCTTTTATGCAATGGCCGAAGGAGGGGTCGTACTATCGGGTAATTGCAAGAATAATCATATAATGCCTTTAAGTGATAGTTTATTTGAGTACGAAACTACAGCGTTTTTGGCAACCGATGTTGGAGGTAATGAGCACATTGGTGAAGCCCCATACTACTTTTATTTAAAGCTGAAGAATGGGAAACTACAGGCGCTACCAAATGAAAGATTTTTTGGATTTACGAAATACGTGCGGATGAACGAATCATATCTGAACGGCTGCTACACAGTTAATGATAAAAGTTTTGATCACATGACACCGGAAATGATGCAGTATGCCAAAAACGAGATTTTTGCGCAATATCATTACAAGTTTAAAAACTCCAAATGGACGAATTTATTTGAATACCGTTTTAATAGAGATGGGGCTACACTTTATGAAAATGTCGATGATTCTCTTACAAATGTCGATAAATACAACATCGACTTCCTCAACAAAAAAATAAAGGTGCAAAAACCCAACACCCTTGCCGCGAAATGAAGGTTGCTGTAAAGCTATTGTGGTATTTAGCCTTTTTTTGGGTTTTATTGCTGTGCGCAGGTACTTTTTTGCAGTACTATGATTTTAAAAACGATTCGCATTTTTTGCAGCTAAAAGAGGCCGCCGTTAAAACGGGCTGGTACCTGCCCGCATTTTACTGCCATATCATCGGCAGTAGCATCATTTTGATGGCGGGTTTTTTTCAATTCTCTAAAAAGGTATATAATAATAAGCCCCTGCATAAATCGCTTGGTAAGGTTTATGTGTTTGGAGTACTATTCTTTGCAGCCCCGGGCGCTTATATCATGACATTGTTTATCGATCGCGGCAGGTGGGTTTTCCTTTCATTCCTGCTGCAAAATACATTGTGGGTGATATTTACGCTGTCTGCCTGGCTGCTGGTAAAAAACAAAAAGATTGACGACCACATCAAAATGATGCGCCGGAGCTATGCACTGGCCTTTGGCGCGGTTACCCTGCGTTTTTATATCTGGGCCTTTACGGTATTTGGTAATGGGGTAGGTTTTGCAAATAACTACATCATTATTTCGTTTTTAAGCTGGCTGCCGAACCTTATTTTGGCCGAATGGATAAATTATTATTACCGGAAACAGGTTTTTATTGCAGGATAAGTGCGTTTAATAAAAGTAAAATTCACTGAAATTGAGGTAAATAGCGATTAAAAAGCATGTTTTTTAAAAAACACTTGGCTTAATTAAAAACGAAGCGTATATTTGCCATCCCAAACGGAGAAATCCAACGGGCTAACGGAGTGGTAGTTCAGCTGGTTAGAATACGTGCCTGTCACGCACGGGGTCGCGGGTTCGAGTCCCGTCCATTCCGCTGACAAATTGCATAATGGCGCTGTAAATCAAAAGTTTATAGCGCCATTTTGTTTTTGGGTACAACATAGGTACAACATTTGGCTTGTCGACGCTCTTTTTCGATGTGGTCACAGATTGCCCAAATGATGCTTCCACCCTTCATAAATCATCACCATTGCCAAAGTATCGAGCTCACAATACCTTAACAAGGCTTCTCTATATCGTGCCCGAGCTTCCTGGTCCATTTCTGTGAATTGCATTTTAGCATAGGCCATCATTGCGGCGCCACCATCGTTAAGCTCCTCTTCGCCGTCTGCGCAAAGCTCATCTAGCTTCTCGTTAGCAATACCCTCAAAGATAGCCGGCAGCGTTTTGTATGGGCTGACGTAATTTCCTGATCCATCAGGTATGAACCAAGTATGGTTTGTCAAATTCAGGCTTTTTATTTCGTTAGTGCCGTAAACTGGCTTCGAGTATTTATTCTGCAAATAGCTTGAGGCCTGAATTGCAGCTGGCAGAACGTCCTTGATCGAGTTCGAACCTTTCATCGATAAATGATAGAATCCTCCTAAGACCAAACGATATAGATCAATCATGTCTCTCGGACCTACGTGATTTTCCGACTTGTTATTTGTAATAGTTCGGATGAACTCACAAAGTTCGGTTGCGTCGTCTTCATTGCTTTCGGCCAGCTGCCTATAAATGGCATTTAAGATAGTGTTTTCGTGATTATGATACCTGAATATTGATCCATTGTCATTTCCGAGCGCTGACTTCAATTGCCTGACAAATTCGAAGTTAGGGAACACGCCTATGTTAGTATCCAGCCATTGCGTTTGATGGGTGATTTTTCCACTTTGATCAACCGTGTGGTGGGAAAATTGAAAGGCAATCGATTCATAAGGTCTGCGGCCGGCGTGCATTGGGATAGCTAACGCAGTCGTTTCAAAGTCGATGAAATGAAGAGGGTAATTAAATTGTAGAAACTGCTCGTTTAGGAAATCTTCGTGATATGCAGGCGAAATGTCATTGCTGATGGATTTTTGAATCTGTAGCGTTCTTCGCTCCGTTGGTGAATAACCCGGAGTTGGTTTTTGTGTTTTCGGCGCATAGTCCTCTTCCCTGTAATCTTTAAGACTATAATCCCCTCTGGTGATCAGTGGCGTAATTATATCCTTTGGGCCAAGATATCCCCTCCACAGTTCAAATAACAAGGGCTGCTTCAACTGGTCATCAGTGAAATTTGTTTGATGCTTCCAGCATTCTTTGAAACCAGATTGCAGCAGACTATCGTCCGAATCGTACTCGCAGCCATTGCAATGCTTGCTAATACCGACGTAGTATTTTTTGTTGCTTTGTAGGCCTTCAGCCATTTTCTCAGCAAATGAAGCCAGGTTATATTCTTGGCTTTCCAGCTGAATTGTCTCATCTTTTAGCCACTGCACTTCACTGGTTACATTCTGCTTTGTTAGAATTACTGCTCCAAGCTCATCCGGGGATTCAATATAATCAGTTTCGATGGCTACCCTACCGTTTTTGCTGACCATTTTGAATTTTTGGTTTAATCCGTCAATGGTAGCCCGTTTACTTTTGTCTGCCAGCATCAAATAGCTACTTACTGTTAGCTCTGGGTAGGACAAATTCAGGACCATTTCCTGAAAAGCCACGTCGTACAGGTAAGGTTTCCAATCATTGCTAATGGCCCCGGTCTTGGCTTGAAAGGAGTCTGAAGATGAATCAAATGATTTTGCCTTCACTTCAATTAGTTCAAGATGGGTTCCTTTTTTGATGAGTATGTCCGTCCTGACAAGGTACGGACCATGCTGAATAGCGGCTTCAAAAAGTGTGCAGTTGTCGAGCTGCAAATACTGCCGTGTTTTTGCTATTGCGGCTTCTGTAGATTTTTCATCTATCAGAACGCCTTTTGGGTGATATGCCCTGGCCAAAGCACCAACTGGATATTCCGGAGACCTTGACCAGTGCATTCCGTGCGCTCTCGAGCACCGATTTGTGTTGAAAGAAAAGAATAATCAAATTAACCGTCAATACGTTAACATGGTC
>NZ_CAIWNH010000171.1 GCF_903913935.1 uncultured Mucilaginibacter sp. | reverse complement strand
GCGCTTGAGCTGCTGGCTAAATCGCATCCAGAGTTCTCTTTAATATTATCCGATATCAATATGCCAGGCATGACGGGTATTGAAATGCTCTCCAGGATCAGGCATACCTATGAAGACCCGCCACCGGTAGTAATGATGATCTCAGCTTACGGTGATGATGAAAACCGGAACCAGGCGGCTGAATACGGCGCCAATGATTTTTTAACCAAACCGGTCGATTTTGTGGGGTTGAAGGAGAAATTAGCTGCTTTTGTTTAATGAATTAAAGGGAACCTACAGGTAATAAGATACAGAAGTCCTAAAGTTTATTGTGCACTTAGTAAGCGATGCACACCAGCCAATGCATATCAACCTGGCAGAAGGCAAAGGTGGTAACACAACGAAGCTTTTTTTTTGAGGTTAAGGCCACCAATCTTCATGTTTTATGGGATAGCAAGCTCATAGACTACCAGGAGCTTCCCTATGTGGCAATGACAAAGAATTATGACGCAGCGGACACCCCAGCAGATAAAACTGTGGCAGAGCGACGATATGATGGTCTGGCTATATGAGAGCTACCAGATCAGCACCTTTATTTATGCAGAAGTAGCATACAAAAAAAATCTTGACGAAACTTATTACACCGAACATCTGTCCATTGTCCGGTTGCGGATTGAGCAGGCTGGTATCAGGTTGGCGGGGGTGCTTAATAATTGTTTTGAGAATTAGATTACCACAATGTAATACATCGCAGTTTATCTATTCAACCGTGTTAGACGATTTTAAAAGTAAACATCCGGCAACATGGTTTTTAAAATGTTTTACTATTGTTTTACCCAAGCAGCTAAAAACAAAAAGCACTTACATCGGACGTGATGTAAGTGCTTAATAATTTTGCTCCTGAGGCTGGGCTCGAACCAGCGACCCTCTGATTAACAGTCAGTGGCAAGCGTATATCGTTGTTTTGTGATTTTTATATTTACTTATAAATCAGATATTTATGCAATTTAATCTAACGTCTATTTATCGATTTTTTGTTATTTTTTGTTCATTTGTGTGAGAAATGTGTGAGAGAAAAACTTGCATTTTATGCGAAATTTGGTTAATTTAGCATATTATTAAAAATATGTGTGAGATAAAATTGAAAATTACTAAAATTTAAACGAAATGACCGTAAAAGTGAATTTATATTTGGATGAACGGAAGATCGAAACCGGTGAGAAAGCGCCCGTAAAGCTAAGGTTATATATATCCCGAACAGATATCAGGCACTATCACACGGGCATGTACTTAACGCTTGAGCAATTTGAGCAAACTTACTTAGCCAGTAAGCCCAAAAAGGCTTTTAAAGAGCTTAAAATATCACTGGACGCCATCGTAGTGAAAGCCAATAACATTATAACCAAAATGGACGGCATTTTTATCCTCGCTAAATTTGAAAAGGAAATGTTTGGTGCGCATTCAAACTCTACGGACATTGTTTCCCATTACCAAACCTACATTGAGGAACTTACTAAAAGCGGACGTGTGGGAACTGCTTCCAGTTATCGGTTAAGTTTAAAATCCTTACTGTTGTTTGCAGGAAAGAATAAAAAGCCAGCTATTAGCGTGGCTTTTGACAACATCACGGTGGATTTTCTGAACAGGTACGAAAAATGGATGGCTGCAGAAGAAAAATCTAAAACAACTGTAGGTATTTACTTACGTCCGTTAAGAGCCATTTTTAACAAAGCTATAGAAGAAGGAGATATTGTGGCCGATATATATCCTTTTAAAAAATACCAGATACCCACAGGACAAAATATCAAAAAGGCATTAGATAAGTCGGAATTAAAAAAACTATTTACAGCGCAGGTAGAACCAGGCAGCCCTAAAGAAAAAGCCCGGGACTTTTGGTTTTTCAGTTACCAATGTAATGGGATGAACTTCCGTGACATAGCTGAATTGAAATATAAGAACATAAACAAGAAATCCTTCTCCTTTTTACGGCATAAAACGTTGTATACCACTAAGGATAAGCCAAAGCCTATTATTGTGCCATTAACGGAATCAATCAGGGCAATTATTGAGCGTTATGGTAATAAGCCTGTTTTACCTGATAGTTATGTGTTTCCGATTTTAGAGAAATCAATGAATGAAACGGAAAAGCTACGGGTGAACCAAAACTTTATCCGGTTCGTTAACCAACATATTCAAAAATTAGCAAAAGACTTGGAATTAGATACAGATATTTCTACTTACTATGCACGCCATACCTTTACTACCTCTGCAATTCGCAATGGTGCTAAAATGGAACTGATACAAGAAAGTTTAGGTCATCGTAGTTTGAATACCACACAAAACTATTGGGCTGGTTTTGAAGATGATGTTAAACAGGAAATTGCTGATAAGCTAATGGATTTCAGCTAAATAGATTATTAATCCCTGCTCATCGGATAAATTTAGCAGATGTAACGTTGATCGTATATTTTTTTCTCAAATCTTTGGTTGCCTGTGGGCAGCACGGATTTATAACCGAGAAAACGGCTGCACTCGTGCATTAGCCTGGGCTACTGTACGGAAGCGGGGTGTACCGGCTCGCCTTACATAGACCCAATATCGACAGGCGGTGAACACACCATCCCATATTTACCGCTTAAGCAACCAACAGCGCGAGCCGGGTAAAATGTCAAGGCCGGGCAAGCCAATAAAAAACAAAACACAACGGCCCGTTTATATAGCCTTTTCTTTTTATCCCGGCTGTGGGCTATCTTCGCGGATGTGGT
>NZ_CAIWNH010000170.1 GCF_903913935.1 uncultured Mucilaginibacter sp. | reverse complement strand
GATCTCATTTAATTTCAAATATGATACTACGTCGCTGGTATACCACCAGCCGCCTTTAGGTTCATAAATGCTGCGTGCTTCCACGGGTGTTTTGGAAAATGTCGAATCGGCCCATTTAATTGCCATAGTAGTAACCGCAGGCCCGCAGTTGACGGATTGAAACCGGCTTCCGTCAAACTGATCGAGGTAAAAGTTATACCCTTTGTTCTGGCTTTTTCCAGTCGTTATAGTGTCCGAAAATCCAAAATATTCCATTTCTGTTTGAATAATTAATTGGAACGCTGTTGCCTTTTGTTTGTCTGCTGAGGAAACGGTAAAAATAATTGGTTTTGAAAGATCATAAACGGCATTACTGGCAGCGCCTGTATTGTTAATGGTTGCCGTTACATGGCTGGCCAAAGTGAACGAAATAGTTATGTTGCGCAGATTTGCAGAGTCAGGCACAATAACGGTTATTGTATTCGATATGGTATCGATATTTGCGCCGGTTAATTCGCCATTAATTGCAAAATTAAGCAAGCCATTCTCCAGGGTATGGATTTGTTGTCCGGTCACCTGCTGTGATACAGGTTGAGCCTCCTTTTTACATGAAGCTGTCTGTAAAAGGAATAAAATAAAAACCCACAAATAAATTTTAATTTTCATTGGGGTAACCGTCATTTGATAAAGATATAAATAAATTTTTAAAACGTTTTGGGCACTTTAGGGTCGGTTACAATAATAAAGTCGCCACTTTTACTCAATTTTTTCCAATCGGGATTGTCAAAATTTTCATCATCGAAAGTTGCGATATTCAAGATCCTGACTTTGGGGGCGTATTTTTTCAATTGCGCCGCCGTACCCAGTTTTTCTTCGCTGTGGAAGCTGCCGTTTAACTGAAGTATTTTATAGCCCTTATGCGATTTGATAAACCTGGCAATTGACCAGGCCATAGTAGCGTCCCATAAATTTTGCGCCTGGTACATTTGCATCCCTCCCAAAGCAGCATGGCCGCCCATTATCTGTAAAAAATTGTCATAATAAGGGCCTGTGGCTGTATCAATGGGCAGTGGGGGAAGATAGGACATGCCAACGTCATTAAGCTGTTCAAGGCTTTGCAGGCCCATCCGATTGGTCATGTTTACATAACGATTTGGTGCATTGGCGGCAACTATAGCAATTTTATTAATCTTCGCCCATTCAATTAAGGGCCTGTAATCTTTGTAATTATGCCAGGCGCGGGCCTCAGTTATAAAGTTTTTTTCGCGGATCAAGCCGTCCAAATATTCGTTCAAAACATTCTGGCAATCGGTTTCAAACATCTCCATCGAGAGGGCTGTCTTGTCAGGATACTTTTGGCTTAGTTTTTTAAAAACGCTATATTCCAAAAAATGGCCCGTTGAATCGTTATGCTGTTCGCCAAAATAAAGCACATCGGCATTTAGCATCGCATCGGTTATATCGTCCAATGGCACGATTTTTTGTTTTGAAACGCTGTATATTTTATAGTGACTGGAAAGGGAATCCTGGGAGAATGTACAGAAAGGAAGGGCGATAAGTAAAAATACCGTGTATAATTTCATTAATAACTTGATTTAGTTAATTGTATAGCATTGTTGATTATTTGTTGCTTTGGAGTTCTGATTTCTAAATATACAAACTTAATTATCCAAATCAACTTAATCAACCTGCAAACCACTCAAGAAAACTATTTGAAATGAAAAAAAAATACACTACATTTGCGTCCTTGTTTTAAAAACGACGAATAGAATAAAATAGCCATGAAAAGAACGTTTCAGCCCTCACAAAGGAAAAGAAGAAATAAGCACGGTTTCCGTGAGCGCATGTCAACTGCTAACGGCAGAAGAATATTAGCAGCAAGAAGAGCTAAAGGCAGAAAAAGATTGTCAGTTTCTGACGAGCGCAGCCACAAAGCATAAAGCTGGTTGCTTTCTCCAAAACGGGGCTTGAACCGCTTATTGATATAAATCCGGTTCAAACGTAGCAACACCCATGTATACTTTTAAGAAAGAAGAACGGTTATGTAATAAAAAGCTTATTGATGAGCTTTTTCATAACGGCTCTTCTTTTTTATGTTATCCCATTCAGGTATCCTGGCTTTTTACCGATTTTACGGGCCACTATCCTGTGCAGGTTGTTTTTTCGGTTCCGAAAAGGCGTTTTAATCACGCCACCGACCGTAACCTGATCAAAAGACGTACCCGCGAAACTTACCGGCGCTATAAACAGGATCATTTATATGCCACGTTAAATGCTGCCGGAAAAAAAATTGTGCTTTCCGTAGGTTATATCGGCAAAGAAATAGCGTCATACGATCTTGCTGAAAAAAAAATGCTCAAGTTATTGAAGCTGCTAAGTGCCGAAATCGCCAAATGAAAGCAGTTACCGATATATTAAAAAAGGGAACAGGCTTTTTATTTATCCTGCTGATAAAAATATACCAGTATTTTATTTCGCCGATGACTGGCGCCTCATGTCGCTATACACCAACTTGTTCACAATACGGGGTAGAGGCGATCAGAAAATACGGCGCGTTTAAAGGTGGCTGGTTAACTTTAAAACGTATTGCAAGCTGCAATCCATGGGGAGGGCATGGGCATGATCCTGTACCCTGAATCAAGTCTTGAGTCTTGAGTTGAAAGTCATAAGTCAAAGATGCCGATTAAAATAGAATTCAAAATCTGTAAATGAGTTTGTTATTACAAATTGAAACCGCTACCACATCTTGTTCAGTTGCCCTGGCAAAGGATGGGATTGTTTTGGGTTTGAAGCAAATTAACCAGCGCAACATACATGCAGAGGTGATCACTTTGTTTGTTGAAGAATTGCTTATTTCGGCGGGATTGAAATATGATGAGTTGGATGCCATTGCGGTTAGTAGTGGCCCTGGTTCCTATACTGGTTTGCGCATAGGTATATCTACTGCTAAAGGCTTATGTTTTGCACTTGATAAACCACTTATCGCTATTGAGACCCTTGAGTCAATGGCCTATGGCCTTATCAACAGTTATGGAGCGTTAGACAATCATATGCTTTTATGCCCAATGATAGATGCCAGGCGTATGGAAGTTTTTACGGCTGTATTTACTGCAAAAGGAGTGAAAATTAAGCCTACTGCTGCTGAGATCATTGATGTCAATAGTTTTAACGAGCTGCTTGAGATAAATAAGATGTTGTTTTTTGGCGATGGCGCCGAAAAGTGCAGGGAGGTTTTAGGGGCCCATCCTAATGCAGGCTTCCTGCCTGATTTTGTTAATTCGGCAACTCATCTAACCCAAAAGGCGCTCGAAAAATTCAGGAATAGAGCATTTGAAAATGTGGCTTACTTTGAGCCTTACTATTTGAAGGATTTTATCGCCGGGAAAAAAGCTCTTTAATTTCGGATTTCGGAATTTCGATTTC
>NZ_CAIWNH010000169.1 GCF_903913935.1 uncultured Mucilaginibacter sp. | reverse complement strand
TAAGGGCGACCACAAGGGTCGCCCCTACGGGATTTGCGCGATGATGATCTATCCCGTGTTTAAGGGCGACCACAAGGGTCCCCGTTACGTGTTTTGAACGATGATGATATATCCCGTGTTTAAGGGCGACCACAAGGGTCCCCGTTACGTATTTTGAACGATGAATACATATCCCGTGTTTAAGGGCGACCACAAGGGTCGCCCCTACGTATTTTGAACGAATTTTCAATACAACATCCCGAACATGTTCTGTTATAAAACTTTATCTATATTTGGGCAAGATATATGATTTACTTCCTGCAAGATTGGTTACACCAGCAAACCTGGCTCGAAATTATCGGCGTTGTCACCGGGCTTTTGTGCGTGGCATTGGCGGCCATCAATAATATCTGGAACTGGCCCATTGCTATTGTAAGCGTAGGCATTTTCATTTTCATTTTTTTTAAAGCGCATTTGTATGCTGATATGGGCCTGCAGGTTTATTTTATGCTTATGAACATCTACGGTTGGTACTATTGGAGCCAGAAGCCCGATGAAGAAGAAAAAACACCTGTTTTAATCGTCACAAAAACGGAGCTTATTTATGCTGCTATCGCCGTTGTCATCTTCACTTTCATTTTAGGCTCACTTTTAAAATATACACCCGCATCTTTTCCTTTCCTGGATAGCTTTTGCGCCGCATGCAGCCTGGTGGGCCGGGTATTTTTAGCCCGAAAAGTTTTAGAAAACTGGCTGATCTGGATTTTTGTCAATATTATTTACATCGGCATCTTCATTTTCAAGCACCTCGAACTCACTGCCATAATGTATGGCGTTTATGTCATCCTCGCCCTATGGGGTTATTTTGACTGGCGGAGGGAATATAAGAGGCAGGTGGGGTAGAAAATAAAGCCCACCCCCGTGTTTTTATCCCGATTATGGTTTACATAAGGTTTACAGTATTTTATTTAAAATTTATTTAATTATTTGATAATCAATTAATTGTAAAAACACAGGGTTTACACTTTTTTGCAATTTCGGGGCGTCGGTTTTTAACCCCGGGAATGCTGCCCGGGAATGCTGTAGCTGCATAATGGGTGGCTTATGAAATAAACGCACCTCGCAAGGCAGCTACATTTTCAAACAACTCGAACTTACCGCCATTATGTACGGCATCTATGTCATCCCCGCCCTGCGGGTTATTTCGACTGGCGGAGGGATTATAAGAAGCAGGTGGGGTAGGCGATATAATCTAATAACGCTTACGTCATTCCGCCAACAAAAATCCTACCCATCCTTTAATCATACGAATCATAGTTCAGACAAAAAAAGCATGGCGGCCAGGCGACTGCCAAGCCACACCGATAACGCCAATTTTTGGCAACTTTTCCCACCCCAATCCCCATTTCAGGCAGAAAACGAACACTTTGCTATGCATGCATAAAAACAATACCGAATACCGTTTTGAACTTTGGTATAAATTGTAAAATATTATATTCGTTTAATTGTTATTTATACGTACTTTTATATTGATTTTAAACAATAATACAGAATTAAATACCAATTGAAGATTTCTGATTAAATCCTTGCTATTCCTTTTCGCTATATCTAACTTACGAAGACCAATTTATAAAACCCGGCGACCAAAAGGTTTTATAAAGATTCTTTTACTAAATACAGCTGATACAGCATTATAAAATGAGTACATCTAACGATACCATACAGGCAACGGAGTTAAACCGCTACAGTAAAACTTTCACGCAGGACCCTACCCAGCCTGCCGCACAGGCCATGCTTTACGGCATCGGCCTTACCGACGACGACATGCAAAAAGCGCAGGTTGGCGTGGCCAGTATGGGTTATGATGGTAATACCTGCAATATGCACCTTAATGATCTGGCCAAACTGGTTAAACAGGGCATCTGGGAAGAGGATATGGTAGGTTTGGTTTTCCACACCATTGGCGTTAGCGATGGCATGAGCAACGGCACCGAAGGGATGCGCTATTCGCTGGTGAGCCGCGATATCATTGCTGATTCCATTGAAGCAGTTGTTGGCGGGCAATATTATGACGGGCTGATCACCATCCCGGGCTGTGATAAAAACATGCCGGGTTCAGTTATGGCGATGGGCCGTTTAAACAGGCCATCAATAATGGTATACGGCGGCACAATAAAGCCGGGCCATTATAAAGGTGAAGACTTAAATATTATATCGGCATTTGAGGCCCTGGGTAAAAAAATTGCCGGGCAGATAGACGACATCGATTTTAAAGAAATTATCAAACATTCATGCCCTGGTGCAGGCGCCTGCGGTGGTATTTATACGGCCAATACCATGGCTGCCGCTATCGAAGCTTTAGGCATGAGCTTGCCTTACTCCTCATCAAACCCGGCCATCAGCGACGAAAAAAATGCGGAGTGTTTAGCAGCCGGAAAAGCGATAAAGATCTTATTAGAAAAGGACATCAAACCCTCAGACATTATGACCCGCGAAGCGTTTGAAAACGCCATTGTGGTAATTATGGTTTTGGGTGGTTCAACCAATGCTGTGCTGCACTTAATAGCCATGGCAAAAAGCGTTGGCATAAAACTAACGCAGGATGATTTCCAGGCCATCAGCAACCGCATTCCGGTGTTGGCGGATATGAAGCCAAGCGGGAAATACATGATGGAGGACCTGCATAAAATTGGCGGCGTACCTGCTGTGATGAAATATTGCATGGACCAAAGCTGGCTGCACAGCCATTGCTTAACCGTTACCGGCAAAACCGTTGGCGAAAACCTGCAGGATGTACCCGACCTGGAATTTGAAATACAAAAAATTATCCGCCCTATTGAAAATCCGATCAAGGCAACCGGTCACCTGCAAATTTTATACGGCAATATAGCCGAAGGTGGCAGCGTAGCCAAAATAACAGGCAAGGAAGGTACCAGCTTTGAAGGCCCCGCCCGTGTATTTGACGGTGAGTTTGAACTGATCCATGGCATTCAAAGCGGCCGGGTTAAAGCAGGCGATGTGGTGGTGATCCGCAACGTTGGGCCAAAAGGCGCACCGGGTATGCCCGAGATGCTGAAACCCACCTCCGCCATATTTGGTGCTGGTTTGGGAAGTTCGGTAGCGTTAATTACTGACGGTAGATTTTCCGGTGGTACCCACGGCTTCGTCGTCGGTCACATCACTCCCGAAGCATATGACGGGGGTGGTATCGCCTTTGTTAAGGATAACGACCGGATCTTTATTGATGCGATCAACCGCACCATTAATGTAATGATCAGCGACGAGGAATTCGCTAGCCGGAAAGCACAATGGATCCAGCCTGCATTAAAGGTAACCAAGGGTGTTTTATATAAATATGCAAAAACCGTTACCACCGCCGCAGAAGGTTGTGTTACGGACGAATAAGGAAGGTGAAAGGTAAAAGGCGAAAGCTGAAAGGTTTAAGCAGTTACCATGACCCAATAACAAACGACTAATATTAATCGGTGAAATCACTTTTTTAAATCGGTGAAATCCCAAAAAATAAATACAGTGGAGACACAAACCGTTACAATCGGTGAAATCGCAGAGCAATCGGTGAAATCACCAGCTATAGAGTTATCAGGATCGCAGGCATTATTGGAGGCTTTGATCATTGAAGGGGTGGATACCATTTTCGGGTATCCGGGTGGTGCTATCATGCCCATTTACGACGCTTTATATGATTATAATGAAAAGCTGAACCATATTTTGGTCCGCCATGAGCAGGGAGGAATTCACGCTGGCCAGGGTTATGCCCGCACTTCAGGCAAAGTGGGCGTCGTATTCGCTACCAGCGGCCCGGGTGCAACAAATTTGGTAACCGGTTTAGCTGATGCACAGATAGACAGTACCCCATTGGTTTGCATCACCGGCCAGGTATTTGCACACTTATTAGGCACCGATGCTTTCCAGGAAACAGATGTGATCAACATCACCACTCCGGTAACCAAATGGAACTACCAGGTAACTGATGCCACTGAAATCCCTGAAGTGATCGCCAAGGCTTTCTATATCGCTAAAAGTGGCAGGCCGGGACCGGTTTTGATCGACATTACCAAAAACGCGCAGATCCAGAAATTTAATTACGAAGGTTATACCCCTTGCAACCATATCCGGAGTTACAGGCCGAAACCCATTGTTCGCCCGCAATACATTCAGCAGGCCGCTGAGCTGATCAACCAGGCTAAAAAGCCCTTCATCATTTGGGGCCAGGGCGTGATTTTAGGCAGTGCTGAGCAGGAATTTAAAACATTTGTTGAAAAAAGCGGTATCCCAGCAGCCTGGACCATTTTAGGTGCTGGCGCTATCCCTACAGATCACCCCTTAAACGTGGGTATGCTGGGTATGCACGGCAATTACGGCCCTAACGTGTTAACCAATGAGTGCGATGTATTAATCGCGATAGGCATGCGCTTTGACGACCGTGTTACGGGTCGCCTTGATAAATATGCCAAACAAGCCAAGGTGATCCATTTGGATATTGACCCTGCCGAGATCGACAAAAACGTAAAATCAACCGTGCCTGTTTGGGGCGATTGTAAAGAGACATTGCCGATGCTTACTGAATTGATAGAGCGTAAAGTACTTACTGAATGGCACGACAGGTTTAAAGAGTTTACCCGCCAGGAAATTGAAGCGGTTATTCATGATGAACTAAACCCCACCTCGGACGAAATGACAATGGGCGAGGTGATCAAACAACTGAATGAACTTACCAAAGGTGACGCGGTGATTGTAACCGATGTGGGCCAGCACCAGATGGTGGCCTGCCGCTATGCCAACCTGAACAAAACACGAAGCAATATTACCAGCGGTGGTTTGGGCACGATGGGTTTTGCTTTGCCGGCAGCTATCGGCGCTAAATTTGGCGCACAGGAGCGCGATGTGATCGCCATTATCGGCGACGGTGGTTTCCAGATGACCTTACAGGAGCTGGGCACCGTGATGCAAAGCAAGGTGGATATCAAGATCATCATATTGAACAACCGTTTCCTGGGCATGGTGCGCCAATGGCAGGAACTGTTTAACGAACGCAGGTATTCATTTGTAGATATCCAGAGTCCTGATTTTGTTGCAGTCGCCGCCGCATATGGCATTGGCGGTAAATGCATTTCAGACAGGGCCGACTTGCAGCCGGCATTAAAGGAAATGATGGAAAGTAAAGGTGCGTACCTGCTTGAAGTAATGGTAACCAAGGAAAATAATGTATTCCCGATGGTACCACAGGGATGCAGCGTAAGTGAGATCAGGTTAAAATAGCCCCCAAGCCTCACCTAAACAGCGAAGCTATCATTCACACCGATAAAAAACAATCGTCAATGTGAATAATCCTCTCCAAAGGAGAGGACTTTAAGAAGGGATAGGGATTCAGAACCCTCTCCTTTGGAGAGGGCAGGGTGAGGCAAGAGGAATTTAAAAAAATATTAAAATGGAAAAGCAGGAATTTAACATAACAGTTTACACCGAAAACCAGATAGGGCTTTTGAACCGGATCGCGATCATTTTTACGCGCCGCAAAATCAATATCGACAGCTTGAATACGTCTCCTTCGGAGATCGAAAGCATCCACCGGTTTAACATCGTGATCACTGAATCAGAAGATGTGGTACGTAAACTTTGCCGCCAGATTGAAAAGCAGGTGGAAGTATTGAAAGTATATTACCATACCAATGCGGATGTGATCTGGCAGGAACTGGCCTTGTATAAGGTATCTACAGATGTAATTGCCGAAAAGGTAAGTGTTGAGCGTTTATTGCGCGAGAATGGCGCCCGTGCAGTAGTTATCCGCAAGGACTACACCGTGTTTGAAACGACCGGTCACCGCGAAGAAACAGATAACCTGATCAGTATTTTGCAGCCTTTTGGCTTGATAGAGTTTGTACGTAGCGCACGTGTGGCAATTATTAAAGATAGCGAAGGCTTTAACTCAAAATTGCGTGAGTTTGAAAGGCTTGAACCAGGTGAAGACGTGATAGAAAACGAATATTTAAACCAGGGACAGAAAGTGTTTAGTATGTGAGCCCCCTGACCCCCTAAAGGGGGAAGCGTGGTGGTGATGCTGGTGTAATAAAGAATTAAATAATACATTAATAAAGAATTATAGTCCCTTGCTTAAGGGTTTGGGACTTAAACTCCCCCTTTAGGGGGCTGGGGGGCCGATGTTAGAAGAAATAAAACAAAAATACCCATTAGCGTACAACGCGATCAAAGAAGCTACCGAAGCCAATGGTTTTACCATGCCGTCGGAGGTGCTCACTTGTTCGTTGTTGAAGACGCTGGCGGCTACAAAGCCGGGTGGTAAGTTTTTGGAACTGGGAACAGGTACAGGCTTGTCGACAACCTGGATTTTGGATGGGATGGATGAAAAATCGACATTGATTTCTATTGATAATGATGAAACGTTTTTAAACATCGCTAAAGAAAATTTAGGTGTAGATAAAAGGTTAAGGCTGATC
>NZ_CAIWNH010000168.1 GCF_903913935.1 uncultured Mucilaginibacter sp. | reverse complement strand
GAAAACCTGGCCGATAACGGCGGTATGGCCATTGCCTATGAAGCCTTTAAAAGAACTGAACAAGGCAAAGGTGACACCAAAATTGACGGCTTTACACCAGATCAGCGATTCTTTTTGTCGCTTGCACAATTATGGCGAATGAAGATCAGCGATGAGGCCAAACGCTTAAATATCAATACCAACCCGCATTCGCCTGCCATGTACCGTACCAACGGGCCAATGTCCAATATGCCATCGTTTTATAAAGCATTTAATGTAAAGGCGGGTGACAAAATGTACCGGCCTGATAGTTTGAGGGTGAAGGTTTGGTAGGGGTGTTAATTTGAAAATGCGGGAATTTGAAAATTTGAAAATGATATGTAAGGGCAAACAGATTTACGAAGTTTTTGAAACTTCGTAAATCTTATTCTAAACCACCGCTTATTGGATCACGTCCAACCGTGTGTGTTAGCGTATGTCTCATAAGAAATTCCTGTGTCATAAACGATCTCCCTACCTGTTTTTAATTCATAGGCGATTGCCGACAAAGATAGCAAGGCTTCAAACTCAACATCCTTAACCATCTCAGTAGGTCGTTCTTTTATTTTTTCATATAATGCCTTTCCATTGGCAACAGCAGCACAGCGCGCATACAAAAATGAATCCACCGACATATATTGTTCTTTTTCATCATACGAATATTCACCTATGTTTTTTGCGTGTTCCTTCGTATCGATTTGAAACAGCTTATTAGCCAATGTTTCTTCAAAACTCTTTATTTCTGATGGCTTTAATTTGGATAACGCTTTTACAGCCGGTTCCAAAACTTTATCGTCGTTACCTTGCATGTTCCAATCCAGCAGCGAAATAATATCCCAAAACCTAGCATCATCAAGCATCCTTTTAGGTTTATTAACATGAAGCGATTTCATTAATTCCTCATGCTCTTTCCTCGAGATTTCAATTTCTTTCACGAAATTGAAATTGTCATATTTATATCTCCACTCAATTAAAATTTCATAACCAATATCTTGAGGTATCTTCCCACAAGAAGGAAAACCTCCATCAATCCCATTACCAATTTCTATTTTAAAATTGCTTTCTTCACAGGATATAGGAATGTTGCCAACATATTTAAGCTGTTTGGGAAACTTGCCACAATAAATATTAATTATGTTTTTCCCTTTGGGATAAATATATTCTGTAATGAGTATCTCTGTAAGTCGCGGATCACTTATTATTGGCGGTTTTTCACCAATATAGGCTGTCACACCTATTAAATGAAAAGTGTATGGAGAAAAATCGAACTTACCACCGGTTTTCAAGACCCTTACAGCTCCAAAACGACCGTCCCTTAATATAGTATGGTGAATGTCTCCTTCTTGAATTGCGGTAGAACTCATAATTACACCGTCAACTTCTTATACTTTATCCTCTTCGGCGCGATATCCCCTAAACGCTTTTTGCGGTTTTCTTCGTAATCCGAATAATTGCCTTCGAAAAAATAAACCTGGCTGTTGCCTTCAAAGGCCAGGATGTGCGTACAAATCCTGTCTAAAAACCAGCGGTCGTGGCTGATGACTACGGCGCAGCCGCCAAAGTTTTCCAATGCCTCTTCCAGGGCGCGGAGGGTATTTACGTCGATATCATTGGTGGGCTCATCCAGCAGCAGTACGTTTGAGCCTTTTTTAAGAGTGATGGATAAATGCACCCGGTTACGTTCGCCACCTGACAAAACCCCTACCTTTTTTTGCTGGTCGGCGCCATTAAAGTTGAATTTTGAAACGTAGGCCCTTGAATTGATCGGCTTGTTGCCTACCAAAATTGTTTCCAGGCCGCCGGTAACGTTTTCCCAAACAGATTTTGTGGGATCCAAATCATCGTGCATCTGGTCTACATAACCCAAATGAACGGTTTCGCCAACGCGGAAAGTTCCGGCATCGGGCTGATCCTGGCCTGTTATCAGGCGGAACAGCGTGGTTTTACCCGCGCCGTTGGGGCCGATGATGCCAACGATCCCTGCCGGCGGCAGCGAAAAGTTGAGGTTATCAAACAAAAGCTTTTCGCCGTAGGATTTGCTCACGCCATTGGCTTCAATCACTATATTACCCAAACGCGGACCGGGCGGGATAAACAACTCCAGTTTTTCTTCCCTATCTTTCGTTTCCTCCGACGCTAATTTATCATAATTTGATAAACGCGCCTTGGATTTGGTATGCCGGCCTTTCGGGCCCATGCGCACCCATTCCAGCTCGCGCTCCAAAGCTTTCTGACGTTTGCTTTCGGTCTTGTCTTCCTGGGCCAAACGCCTGGCTTTCTGATCAAGCCATGAGGAATAATTTCCCTTCCATGGGATCCCTTCTCCCCTGTCCAGTTCCAGGATCCACCCCGCTACATTATCCAAAAAGTAACGATCGTGGGTTACGGCGATGACGGTACCTTTATATTGTTTTAAATGCTGCTCCAACCAGTCTATTGATTCAGCATCCAGGTGATTGGTGGGCTCATCCAGTAATAATACATCCGGTTCCTGAAGTAACAGGCGGCACAGGGCCACGCGGCGGCGTTCACCGCCCGAAAGTACCGATATTTTGGTATCCGGATCGGGGCAGCGCAGGGCATCCATGGCACGTTCCAGCTTTACATCCAGTTCCCATGCATTTACGGCGTCAATCTGATCCTGCAATTCGCCCTGGCGGTTCATCAGCTTATCCATTTTGTCGGCATCGCTGTAATATTCCTCCAGACCGAATTTTTCGTTGATCTCCTCGTACTCTTTTAATAAGGCCGTGGTTTCGGCAACGCCTTCTTCCACCACCTCTTTTACCGTTTTGTTGGGATCTAGTTCCGGTTCCTGGCTCAGGTAACCAACAGTATATCCCGGCGAAAAAACAACTTCGCCTATATTGGTTTTATCAATTCCAGCGATGATTTTTAACAGCGACGACTTACCGGAACCGTTTAAACCGATAACACCGATCTTAGCCCCGTAAAAAAAGGATAGGTATATATTTTTTAAAACTGTTTTTTGCGGCGGGTAGACTTTGCTAACGCCAGCCATTGAAAAAATTATTTTTTCGTCTGCCATGGGTATAATTAGTGAATTGTTGAATTAGCGAATTAGTGATTGATTTCGAATCGTGGGGCTAAATTAGGGAATAGTTGATTAAGTTGATTGATGCCATACGTTAATTTGTTATTTGACCGTTGTGGTTGTTGCGACCAATAAAAGCCGGATGCTTGAGTAAATGTAACCAATCTGTAGGGGCGATCCCCTGTGGTCGCCCTTTTGACCAACCTAATTACCCCCGACTACCAGCATCCCGTTTAATTGGGGCTTATGGGTTTGATTGATAGCGATCTGTTCAGGCAGCCACAAGGGCGGCCCCTGCAAGCGCAACACTTTTCTGCTTCAGGATAATTATAACCTATTTTAACCGTTTAATACCTAATCAACCCAATCAACTTAATCAACAAATACAAAAACTTGTAACATCCACTAATGCCGTAATGTCATATAATTGACTAATTTGTCCGTTATTGTCACCTTCAGGCTTTTCAATACGTACCTATAATTAAACTATTTACATAAAATTCTATCAAATAGCTATTAATCGTTGATTATTTTAT
>NZ_CAIWNH010000167.1 GCF_903913935.1 uncultured Mucilaginibacter sp. | reverse complement strand
TTTGTTAATATAAGCTGGACATCAAAATGGGACCCTGTAGGAAAAGTGAGATTTGCATCGGGCAGGGACTTTACTGAAAAGAAGAAAATTGAAAACGAACTGATCGAATCAGAAAAAAAATACAGATACCTGTTTGAAAACAATCCATTACCGCTGATCATTTGGGATTTTGAAACCCTGCAAATAATTGATGTTAATATAGAAGCAGAGCTAAAATACGGGTATACGCGCGATGAATTTTTAAAACTAAATACTAAACAAATCAGGCCGGCTGAGGATATACCGCTGATAGAAAATTTTACCCGTGAAGAAGCTGATTATGGCGTAATTCATAAGAGGATCTGGCGCCATATAAAAAAGAACGGTGAAATAATGTTTGTAAACGTTACCGGCCATTTAATTAAATATAACGGACGGACGGTATCGTTGTCCATGTCGGAAGATATAACACAAAGCCGGTATTTTAATGAACTGGATAAGCTGGAGAAAAATATTTTGGAGATGAATGCCAGTAGCAGCAGGAATTTAACAGAAATGCTTAAGGTTTATTTAAAAGGGATTGAGGCGTTGCATCCAGGATTATACTGTTCAATGTTGGAGGTACGTGGTAAAAAAATGTATCACCTGGTTTCGCCCTCTCTACCAAAGGAATATACTGATTTTGTTGATGGAATAGAGATCGGTGAAAATAAAGGGGTATGCGGGAGGGCCGCATTTTTAAAACAACCGGTTGTATCGGACAATTTATCAACCGATAATTTTTCTAATGCTTATAAAGCAATTACCGAAAAATATAAATTAAGGGCTTGCTGGTCATACCCGATTTTTGACAGCGATTCGTACGTTACTGCAACGTTTGCCTGTTATTACCAGGAGGCAAAAAAACCGTCCGGCCTTGAACGAAAAACGATCCAGAGAGCAGTAAGTATTTTACAGGTTATTTTAGAAAGCTACAAGCGCGAACAGGCTTTAAAAATAAGTAATGAGCGCTATGAATTGGCTACTGAAGCCACATCAGATGTGATATGGGATTGGGACCTGGAAACAGGTGGGGTTAATTTTTCCGGTAACCTGGATAAATTATTTGGGCATAAAAAAATAAAAGATGCTAATGATCTCATTCAATTGGGAGCACATGTTCATCCGGACGACAAGGATAGGGTGGTGATGGATTTGGCCAAAATTAAATATGGTAAAATAACCAAATGGGAAGAGGAATATCGTTTAATGCGGGCAAACGGCGAATATGCCTATGTGCTTGAAAAAGCAGTGGTATTGAGAGACGCAAATGGGGTAGGCAAACGAATGGTTGGTGCTATACAGGATATTACCAGGCAAAAGTTGGAAGAACGCCAGTTAAAATTGCTGGAGTCTGTCGTTACCAATACAACAGATTCCGTTATAATTATTGAAGCTGAACCAATTGATTTAAATAGCCCGCGTATTTTATATGTAAATGATGCCTTTACTAAAATGACAGGCTTTTCAGCTGAAGAAGTCATTGGTAAGCAAACTTCTTTGCTGCACGGGGCCAAAACAAATAAGCAGCAATTGAAACGGATGGAGCAAACTTTAAAATACCGCGAAATTTGCGAGTTTACAGTAATTAACTATAAAAAGAACGGGGATAAGTATTGGATAAATTTTTCCGTCATTCCGGTATACGATGAAACTGGCAAATTAGCGCATTATGTTGAGATAGGACGGGATATCAGCGAAAAGAAAAATGCGGAATTACAGGATGGTTTGTTGGCAGAGATCAGGCATATTTTTATTCATCAACAGGGCTTAAAAGATGCTATGCAAAAAACCCTTGAAATGCTTGTTTTTTATGGGAATATAAGCCTGGCAGAAGTGTGGCTGATAGATGAATATAAAAATAAAATATTTTTATAGGCGCAATTTTTTCAAAATAAAAAATTTAAAGATTTTGCTGAGCAAACTGTTAAAAGTTCTGGACTTGCCCAGGGCGAGGGCTTACCCGGTATTACCTGGGATACGCCGACGTTACAATCCTGGCACTATAAAAAAATAAGCACAAATGTACGTCGATCCAAAGAAACCGTTGATGCTGGTTTTAAAAGAGTCTATTCATTACCGTTGTTCTACAACGAAAAGGTAATAGGCACTCTCGCGCTGTTAATGGACAAGGATGAATTGCCGGCATTTGGCCTTACTGCAAATTTTGAAAACTTCAGCAAGGGTTTCGGTGCAGAAATAAAAAGAAAACAGCTGGAAGATGAGTTAAATCAAATTTTTCAATTTACACCAGATGTGCTTTGCATTGCCAATACAGATGGCTATTTCCTTAAGTTAAACCCTGAAATGTGCGAAATACTTGAATATACCGAACATGATTTGCTGAGCTGGCCTTTAATGGAAACTGTGCATCCGCTTGATAGAGAAAAAATGCAAACCGAAATATGTGAAGTGGTTGAAACCAAGGTCTCCAGCTTTGTAGAGTGCAGGCATGTAACCCGGACGGGGAAATTAAAATGGCTTGCCTGGACGGCCTCTCAAGCCGACGATAAAGGCATTATTTTTTGTTCGGCCAAAGATATTACCGAAAAAAAGGAAGTAGAGGAACTGCTTGACAAAGCAAATAGCCTTGCCCGTATAGGAGCGTGGGATGTGGATATGGAAACCAACACTGTTCATTGGTCAGCTATTACCCGCGAAATCCTTGAAGCAGGGGATATTGCTGATTATGATGTTCAAACTGCATTAAATCTGTACCCGGCTGGCGCTAATCGGGATATAATAAATGGAGCATTAAATATGGCCGCTACAAAAGGTATACCCGGGGATGTAGAAGCACAAGTCAATACTTTTAAGGGCAATTTGAAATGGGTCCGGCTAATTGTTGAAGCCGAGTTCATTGAAAGCAGGTGTACAAGGTTGTTTGGTAGTTTTCAGGACATCGATGCAATGAAAAAAGCCGAGCTGTCAGCGACCGAAGCCCTTGAAGAGAGAAATACGATCCTTGAAAGTATAGGGGATGCTTTTTTTGCAGTGAATAAAGATTGGGTGATCACTTATTGGAACAAGGTGGTGGAACGGATGACCCGCCGGCCAAAAGAAGAGATCCTTGGAACCAATATATGGGATCAATATACTGCTTCTAATGCGCCAACTTTCTTTAAAAATTATAATAAGGCTATGGAAAGCGGCCTGCCAGTGCATTTTGAAGAAAAATATGAATCAAACAATACCTGGATAGAAGTAAGCGCATTTCCTTCACCGGCGGGCTTATCCATTTACATTAAAGATATTTCAAATCGAAAAGCTGCGGAACTCGCTATTACCGAGCTTAATGAGGAACTCAAAATTAAAGCCAAAGAACTTTCCGTTTCAAATACTGAACTCGAACATTTTGCCTACGTAGCCTCGCATGATCTTCAGGAACCTTTGCGTATGGTAATCAGTTTTTTAACGCAATTGGAAAAGAAATATGGAAATGTTATTGATGATAAAGGTAAGCGTTATATAAACTTCGCAGTTGACGGGGCTAAAAGAATGCGCCAGATCATTCTTGATCTGCTTGAATTTTCGCGGGTTGGCAATACGGAAGATGATCTTGAAGAAATTGATCTGAATAAGTTTATCAAAGATATAAACATTTTGTTTAAGCGACAGATACAGGAAGAAAAAGCAACGATCGTTTTTAATAATCTTCCGGTTATTGAATTCTATAAGACCCCGCTGCGGCAGGTTTTGCAAAACTTAATAGGAAATAGCCTAAAATACCACAAAAAAGATGTGGCTCCTATAATTCATATCTTTTGTGAATTAAATATGACAGAAGTCATATTTAATATACAACTCATGTCATTTTTACGGTAGTTTAATGAATTACTTTTGACTTAGTGATACTTAAACACAATGACAATGTTTTAGCGCCGCATATTTGTTTT
>NZ_CAIWNH010000166.1 GCF_903913935.1 uncultured Mucilaginibacter sp. | reverse complement strand
TTTTTTTTGATTATTTATTTTTTACTACAGAATTTACTCAAAATGTTTTCTTTAGAAAAAATTCTATTGTATAATCCTTAAAAAAGGGGATTGTTATTTGTAAAAAAATTTCAGGGGCGATAACGGAGTGATCGCCGTCACAAAAAAACGAGTCAGAGGAGATACATAAATGGAAGAATCAGTCCATACTTTTCATTTTTAAATGAAAATCAACACTTAGCTTATCGCTTGTTTTAATCATTCCTCCCAATTTGCGGGGCGGTACTAAATTAAAATCAGAGAAATTAACAT
Organism: uncultured Mucilaginibacter sp.; assembly: GCF_903913935.1. Taxonomy (GTDB): domain Bacteria; phylum Bacteroidota; class Bacteroidia; order Sphingobacteriales; family Sphingobacteriaceae; genus Mucilaginibacter. The sequence continues at coordinate 26,833 of NZ_CAIWNH010000166.1, read as the reverse complement.
CTCGTGTTCCAAGTAAATGAATTATCTTCTGGCCATCCTGGCTTATCTGGTAATTAACTTCAAAGCGTTTGCGAACGCCGGCTATTTCAATAAACACCCAGCCGGTTACCGGCTCCGGCTTTGTTGCAAGATCAGGAAGTTTGTTTAAAGTTAAAAAGCTGATATGAAGCACGGGATACTGGTCCTGCTTTAATGTTTTACGCAGATCGTGCGTCATGATCGCATTATGGCAATCGAAGCTTTTAACATTCAGGTTGATGGTGCCTGACAGCAAAACATCCTTATTGCTTTTGTTTACAGTGATGGTATCGACTTGATCATATGACGGGATCTCGCAAATAAATGTATTGATATTAGTACTGCCGTTAACCCTGAGGTTGCTGTTTTCGCTGATCACCCATTTTTTTATTTGGGGCGATGTGTTCCGATCACCCCGGGAAATAAAACTGGTGAGCGTGATGAGGATCAAAAAAGACCATGTAACGTTTTTGAACAGCATTGCCTTAAACTTTTCAGGGATTAATTTTTGCAAATACTACTCCGGCGATGACGGCCTGCACAAAACCGTACAAGAACCAACTGATGACGATGGGCAGGGTAATATCCAAAGCGCTGAAGGAAATCCACATTATCGGCAATAGCGCGATAATGGCATAAACGAAACCGAATTCTAAACCTCTTAAGATAGAGTGGCCTTTAAAAAGTGATTTAAACCTATCCCAAAACCAGGAGAGGGCTAAACTGATAATAAAGGCGTGCATGTAGAAAAGGACGTCCCGGCTGCCGTCGGAGTTAAACAGCGGGCCGTTGTATTCAATAAACAGGGTTGGAAAAAACCTGATCGCGAGGAACAGGCCACCATAGCTGATGATAAATAAAATTACACCGGCTATTAATCCCGAAATTAGAATTTTCTTCATTTTTTCAAATTTGATTTTGAAGTTACAAACTTCCGGTTTGATAAGGGCACAATAAATGATCATTATCATTTACTCAAATGACAAGCGGCACAATTTATAAAGATGATAAATTGAAGATGTGAAGCAGCAGGTCCACAGATAACGGCATTACCCTGTGGCGGGGGCCAATGTTGAATTGAGGCTTAACCCCGCATCAAAATCAGGAAAACGGGACTAGCAACTTAGGGCTCAGGACTATTGACTTAACAAGCCAGGTAATGCATCTCGCTGGCTGTTAGTTTGTTTACCATATCCTTTAAAATGGCACGGGCGCGGCAAAGGTTGGTCCGGGATAAGAGCTCAGTGATGCCCAGTTGATTTCCAATTTCCTGGTGCGAATACCCTTCAATAGCGTAAAGGTTGAATACAGAACGATAGGTTTGCGGTAACTTTTGTATCATTTTCAGCAGGTCCTTAACCTCCAAACCGTGCGCATTATAACCATTACTGAAAGCATCGTTATCTTCGGCAAAATCATCCACCAAAACCATTGGCTTTTGTTTGCGGTAACGCGATATGGCACAATGCACCATAATACGGCGGATCCATCCTTCCAGGTTCCCTTCGCCGCGGTATTTATGCGCGTTGTTAAACATTTTGATAAAACCCTCCTGCAAAATATCCTGGGCTTCGTCTTTATCATGGGCATAGCGCATACAAACGGCCAGCATCCGGGGCGCTAAAGTTTTATATAGCAACTCCTGCTGCTTACGGTCGTTTTTTAAGCAGCCTTCCCACATTTCAGCTAATCGTATATCGGTGCACATCATCGTTGTGTTTTTGCGCTACTATGCCAATATTGATACCCTAAATTTAAATATTTGATTTCCAGCAAATTGATATTTTTAACACCCTACGAAAGTGTTCGTTTTCGTACGGTTGGTGCATGATGGCGGACGTTTTTGACCCATCCGGGAACTCCTGTAAAAATATTACCCTATAGGCGCGGCAAATACTTGCGCTCTCCTATTAGTGTATCAATTGTTTTTTGACTTTGTTAAAAATCCAAATAAAAAGCAGCGATTTTATAAAAAAACACAATAACTTAGTGTAACAAACCGGGTTTCTTCACCGTCTTAGTTTTATTGAGAAAAACATTCTAATTTAGCTTTCATTTAACTGACCTCTTAACGCACAATTTATGGTAAAGAAACTTTACTTTGCTTTTCTATTATTTTTTTCCTGTTCAGCTTTCGCACAAAAAACCTATATCCAATGCGGGCGGCTTATTGATGGCGTTTCAAATACCGAACAAAAAGGTGTAACGATCATTATTGAAGGCAATACCATCATAGATATAAAAACCGGGTATTTCAACGGCGATGCAGGCGACAAAGTAGTATACCTGAAAGATAAAACAGTGATGCCCGGCCTGATCGATTGCCACGTTCACCTTGAGGATCAATTCAGTAAGAACACACTTTTAGAGGGTTTTACTTTAACCGATGCCGATATTGCTTATCGTGCAGCCGTTAACGCCAAAAAAACGCTGTTGGCTGGCTTTACCACCGTGCGCGATCTTGGCGGCAGCGGGGTAAATATCAGCTTACGCAATGCCATCAACCATGGCTTAACTGACGGGCCGCGGATAATTACCGCCGGCAGGGCCATCTCCGCCAGCGGCGGCCATATGGATGGATCGGTAGGTTTCAGGGATGATGCCTTTAACCATAAAATGGGCCGGGATGACGGCGTTGCCGATGGTCGGGATGAATTGATTAAAGCTGTTCGCCTGCAAATAAAACGCGGCTCGGATGTTATTAAAATAGCATCCACAGGCGGCGTACTGGACCTGAGCGAAAACAGTTCGGGCGCCGAGTTTACTATTGATGAAATTAAAGCAGTTGTTGAAACTGCAAAAGACTACGGACTGCGGGTTGCCTGCCATGCGCACGGTGCCGAAGGTATCCGCAGGGCAATATTGGGTGGTGTAACATCTATAGAGCATGGCACTTTTATGAATGATGAAGATATGACGCTGGCAGTAAAATACGGCACTTACCTGGTGCCAACTATTATTGCCGGTAAATCCGTGTCTGATTCGGCCAGTATCCCGGGCTTTTTTCCGCCGGTTATAGCACGCAAAGCCATTGAAGTTGGCACGCGCATGCAGCAAACCTTTGCCAGGGCCTATAAATCGGGGGTAAAAATTGCCTTTGGTACCGACGCCGGGGTTTTTGCTCACGGAAAAAACTACCTGGAGTTTGGTTATATGGTTGATGCCGGGATGCCACCAATGGACGCCATAAAAGCAGCCACAACCAGCGCCGCTGACCTGCTGGGCATCAGCGATAAAACAGGCAGCATTACAAAGGGTAAACTGGCAGATATTATTGCTGTCGAAGGTGACCCGCTTACTGATATTAAAACAATGAAAAACGTTTCCTTCGTGATGAAGGATGGAAAAATCTATAATCAATAAAAACTTATGTTAACATTTAAAACACTTTCGACTTTTATCTTTTCGGGACTCGTTACCGGGATGGCTGTTTCAACGGCCCACGCCCAGGCGCCTGCTAAAGCGGATGATCCGCTGATGAAGATCTATCGCGCAACGCCACCCAAGATCAATGACCTTGTACACACCAAACTTGATGTGCGCTTTGATTACAAGAAACAGTATATGTATGGTAAAGAATGGGTTACCCTGCGCCCGCATTTTTATCCTACCGATACCCTTCGCTTAGATGCAAAAGGCATGGACCTGAACAATATCTCCGTTGTAAAGAATGGGAAGAATTATCCGTTAAAGTTTAAATATGACGATAGTCTTACCGTGGCTATTCAGTTGGACAAGGTTTATCAGAACAACGAGACCTACACCATTTATATCGATTATACAGCAAAGCCAAACCAATTAAAAACAAAGGGCAGCGCGGCTATTAACGATGCCAAAGGCTTGTATTTTATTAACCCTGATGGCGCGGTGAAAGATAAACCAGTACAGATCTGGACACAAGGCGAAACCGAAAGTTCATCAGCATGGTTTCCTACCATTGATAAACCTGAGCAAAAAACAACCGACGAGATTATCATGACCGTTCCGGCTAAATATGTTACGCTGTCTAACGGTCGCCTAGCTTCTCAAAAGTTAAATGGCGACGGTACCCGTACCGATGACTGGAAAATGGAATTGCCACATTCCCCTTATTTGTTTATGATGGCTGTGGGCGACTTTAAGATCTATCATGACCACTGGCGCAACAAAGAGGTAAACTATTATCTGGAGCCGAAATATGCCCCTTACGCCAAACAAATATTCGGGATGACCCCAGAGCTTATTGAGTTTTATTCGAAAACTTTAGACTATCCCTTTGCGTGGAACAAATATTCACAGATCGTTGTACGCGACTATGTGAGCGGTGCCATGGAAAACACCAGCGCTACCCTGCACGGCGATTATGTACAGGAAACCCCGCGCGAACTGCTGGATGCTAATTATGACGCGGGCCGCAGCACCATTGCTCATGAGCTTTTTCACCAATGGTTTGGTGATTTGGTAACTGCTGAAAGCTGGAGCAACCTTACGGTAAACGAATCTTTTGCTGATTTTAGCGAAATGCTTTGGGCGGAACATAAATATGGTAAGGATGAAGCCGACGCGCACAGCTATACCGCACTGCAGAATTATTTGGGCTCTCCGGATGCCAGTACAAAAGATCTAGTACGTTTCCATTATGATGATAAGGAAGATGTGTTTGATGTGGTAACCTATCAAAAGGGCGGCCGTATTTTAAATATGCTACGCAATTATTTAGGTGATGCTGCATTTTTTAAAGGCCTGAACATCTACCTTAAAACAAACCAGTTTAAAAACGGCGAGGCACAGCAACTACGCCTGGCCGAAGAAGAAGCCAGCGGGCTGGACCTGAACTGGTTTTTTAACCAATGGTATTACGGTGCGGGCCACCCGGTGTTAAACATCAGCTATAAATGGGACGAAGGCAGCAAAACCGAAACCGTTTACTTGCAGCAGACCCAGGATGGACAAACGTTTAAATTACCTTTCGCGGTTGATATCTATGCGGGCGGTAAAAAGGAACGCCATAAAGTTTGGATGAATGATAAGGCCGATACTTTAACCTTTGCTGTTGCATCAAAACCCAACCTGGTAAACGTTGATGGCGACAAAGTGCTTCTTTGTGCAAAAAGCGATAATAAATTGCTGGAGGAGTTTGAGTTCCAGTATTTCAATGCGCCCTTGTATCTTGACCGTTTTGAGGCCATAAATGCCGTATCCGGCAGACAATCAGATAAAGGCGCTCAAAAAGTAATGATCGCTGCTTTGAAGGACAAATATTACGGTTTGCGTATAAAGGCCATCAAAGCGTTAAATATGAGCAATGATGAAGTACGTAACGCGGCATTGCCGGTATTAACATCGTTGGCTCAAACAGATGAAAATACATTGGTTAAAGCAGCTGCAATCACCGCATTAGGTAAGCTTAAAGCCTCAGGTAATATGGACATTTTTAAACAAGCATTAAGCAGCCAGTCGTACGCGGTGCAGGGTGCAGCTTTAACTGCCATCAACCTGCTTGACCCAAAACAGGCGCTTCCGTTGGCGAAGGGTTTTGAAAAAGACAATAAAGGGCCGCTTACACAAGCAATCATCACCGTATATTCCATATCAGGAGGCAGCGATGAATGGCCGTATGTTCTTAATGCATTTAATGAACAGGGCCCCCAGGGTAAATTTGGTATGGCAAGGAATTTTGCCGCCATGACGGGTCATGTAGACAATCCTGTATATGCCCAGCAGGGGATAGCTGCATTTAAAGACCTTGGCATCAAATACAAGAAATTTGGTGTGGCGCCTTTTGTCAATGGCTTGCTTGCTGATATAAAAGCACAGCGCATTAAACTAAAAGACGATGCCTCAGCTAAGGCGGCAGATGACGCTACACAGGCTATTAACGACGCAAAATAAATTTAAAACAGGCGCAATATTTTGCGTTCCTTAAAAAGCAGAAGCCGGCCTGTTTTGGCCGGCTTCTGCTTTTTAACATAGTTCCATTCAAATTAACATCTCGTTAACATTTTTATTTTGGCGGCTATGCCTATATTCGTATGAATTGAACCGTCATGAAAAAAACCTTGCTTATTATCTGTTTCATGGCTGCCGGGTACCACTTAAAAGCGCAGCATTTTTTTCAGGTTAAACCTGCTGATAATATCAGCAAATGATCTTTTAAATCAGTTAAAAGTTAAACCAAATACCGATTTCAAGTTATTTCAGCCGAATACCAATCTTTACCAACCGTTGCTGCTTGCAGATTTCAGCGTTAAAAAATCAAACGTTGATCATATGCCGATCGCCGTATTAGCCGGCAATTCAAATATGTTCGTAGTTAAGTTAGGCGGGTATTATGCGATGCCAGTAAAAAAGATGGGTACAGAAGAAACAATCATTGTTGAGCGCCCGGGACTTCCGGGTTTGCCAACCCTTAGTAAACCCTGAGCTTATTTATTCAAGCACAGCTTCAGGAGAAACTGAAGGCGTTTTCCCCTGTTGTCGCTTTTCAACCACTTCATTAAAATGGGCTATGTAATGGGGGTGGTTGGTTTTCATCAACCGGTCCCAAAAGTTAAAATATAAGCCATAATTGCATTTAACCAGGCGGTGATGCATGTTATGGTGTGTTGAGGTATTGTGCCATTTAAATAGCCAATGCTCTGCAAAGCCTTTCGGGAAAAGCTCGTATCCCAGGTGCCCGGTAACATTTAATAACAGCGAGTAAAGCGAAAAAATGGTTATCGCCGAAGGATGGTGCGGGATGGTAAAAGCAATTAATGGTATAATGCCAACTTCTACAATAGCCTCCAATGGGTGAAAAGCATATGCCGCAAAAGGTGTGGGATTAACCGAAAGGTGATGCGTTTTATGCACCCATTTAAAAATGGGTTTCCAGTGCATGGCCCGGTGCGTCCAGTAAAAATAGGTATCGTGCAAAAGGATCATCAGCGCGATGCTGAAAAAATAATAGAAGTATCCATACTTGTTTATCGGTTCGTAGGCCAGCGTTAATCCATTTTTTCCAGCCCAGATCACCATTAGTACTATCAATCCAAAAATAATTATAGTAATGGCCGAGTGTTTTATTTCATTAAAAATATGCTTTCGTTCAGGGTACCGCTGCTGGATCTTGGCCATCCAGTATTTTTTGTTCTTCCAAACATAAAAAAACAAATAAAATGATCCGGTAAAAAGCAAATACCGCGAAACCAGGTTAAATAAAACCTTTAGGGATTCAAGCGAATTTGCAATTGACGAAAACATAAAATAATAACGACAAATATTAAAAATCCTTGTTCAGCAGCTTTTCCAGTTCGGCAAAACTGATATTCATTTTAACGCGGCCCTGTTTAGCATAGGATAACTCGCCTGTTTCTTCTGAAATGATGATTGCCGTAGCGTCATTAGCTTCAGTAACACCTATGCCTGCACGGTGACGTAAACCGAACTGTGCCGGGAGGTCGGTCTTTTCCGTCAACGGTAAAATACAACTTGCTGACTTGATCTTGTTTTCGGCTATTACCACCGCTCCGTCATGTAAAGGGCTTGTTTTTTGAAATATGCTTTCCAGCAAACGTTTGGAGATCTTACCCTCAATAACCTCGCAGCTGTTCTGGTAAAACTGTTCATCATAATACTTGGCAAAAACGATTAAAGCGCCCGTACGGGTAGATTTCAGACTTTTACAAGCATCAATAATAGGCTTTATGCGGGCATAATTATTTTTTTCTGCATCGGCCTTCCCAAAAAAGTATTGCCACCAAGCCCTGTTGCGCTGCAGAGAAGCGTTTTTGCCTACCAATAGCAAAAAACGCCTCACTTCCTGCTGAAAAACAACAATCAGGGCGATGATGCCTACATCCACAAATTTGCCCAGGATACCTGTAAGCAACTGCATATGCAGCGCTTTTACAACATAGTACATACCGAACAACAGCGCAAGGCCAATAAAAATATTTGCCGCGATAGTACCCCTGATAAGGTTGTACAACTGGTAAATAAGAAATGCCACCAGCACGACATCCAACAGGTCAAAAAATGTAAATTTAAATAGACTGAAATCGAAAAAATGCATTTACTAAGGTAGGGATTTTAGTCCGAAAGTCGGGAAGTCCGAAAGTCCGAAAGAAAATATTCGGCAATAAGGCCCGGCTATTATAATGGCTTTTTTTAAAGCAAAGTATATTAAGGTTGATATGGTCTGTTGGGAACTCCCCATCCCCATTTAGGTATAGGCTATATCCGGGTCTTCCGATAATCCCTCTAAATTTGAATTAATAACCGCTATGCGGGTTTCCTATTCCAGGTAAGCTATAAATGCCGATCTGAATTCAGGGTCAGCAGGTTTATCGGAATTTGTTAATAAGCCAAGGTCGATGACCAGCTTGGGGAATAAATATGATAAAGGCCAAAATGAAAATTAATAAAGAATGTATTACGCATTATTTATTCCTTTCGGTGGTAAAACGCACCAGTTGTTCCAGTCCTTTGCGAGATTCACCCTCGGGGAAGGTGTTTAGTATTTCAAAAGCTTCATCCTGGTATTTTTTCATTTGCGTTTCGGCATATTGCAGGCCGCCGGTTTCGTTAACAAACCGGATGATCTGCGCTATTTTTTTAGGATCGTCGTTATGATTTTTTACCAGATTGATCATTTGCTTTTTAACATCAGCCTTGCTGTTGTTAAGTGAATAAATGAGCGGGAGCGTTACTTTTTTTTCTTTGATGTCGATACCAAGGGGTTTACCAACATCATCTGTTCCAAAATCAAACATATCGTCCTTTATCTGGAAAGCAATGCCAATCTTTTCGCCAAAGAGGCGCATTTTCTCGATAGTAGCATCGTCGGCACCGGCAGACGCCGCACCGCATTCACAGCAGGATGCAATCAGCGAGGCCGTTTTTTGCCTGATCACTTCATAGTAAACAGGTTCCTCAATATCCATTTTGCGTACCTTTTCAACCTGCAACAGTTCTCCTTCGATCATTTGCTGCATGGCTTCGGATACTATTTTAAGGAAACGGAAATCATCATGTTTAATAGAAAGCAACAGCCCTTTTGACAGCAGGTAATCACCCACTAAAACCGCTATCTTGTTTTTCCATAAGGCATTAATTGAGAAAAATCCACGCCGCTGGTAGGAGTTATCCACCACGTCATCATGGATAAGGGTAGCTGTATGCAATAGCTCAACCAGGGCAGCACCCCGGTGAGTAGATTCATTAATGCCACCGCAGATGCTTGCCGAAAAAAAGACAAACATGGGCCTGATCTGTTTGCCTTTACGCTTAACGATGTAGTGGGTAATACGGTCGAGCAGCGGTACTGAGCTTTGCATAGAAGTTTTAAACTTCCCTTCAAAAACATCAATATCAGCGGCAATAGGTTTTTTAATCTCGTTGATGCTCAGCATTGAAACTATACACGCTTTTTATTTGCCGGCAGCCTTGCCGGCAACCTGCAGCAAACATAGGAAATTTAGTTGATTAAGTTAGGAGAGGTGAGTGGTTGATTGAGTTGATTTTGTGAATAGTTTAGTAAATTAAGGTATCCAACTTAATCAACCCAATCTAACCTAATCAACTAAGTTAACACCCCTTAACATCTTTTAACATATCAGGTTTAAACTAAAGCCTAAAAAAAGGCTCTATTGTTTAAACAACAAAAATTAGAAAAAAATGAAAATTACAATATTCGGAGGTTTACTGGTAGCTGCATTAGCTATCACCTCAATGGCCCAGGCACAAACACATATACAAGGCATCAACCGCATGCAGCACAAACAGGAACACCGCATTGCGATGGATGTGCGCCATAGAAAAATATCCCGCAGGGATGCTTATCATCTGCGAAGAGAGGAGCAAAGGTTAAATACAGAAAAGCGTATGGCTATGGCCGACGGACGTGTTACGCCCGCAGAACGCCGCCACCTGCGCCGCGAAGAAAAAAAGATAAACCATACCATACGCCACGATGAGCGTAAGGACAGGTTAAGTTAATTTTGTGTAGGGTTGAGTTTTCATGAAGCGCCGCGGTTTTTCCGTGACGCTTTTTTTATTACCGATAAAAGCAATATTATTTTATCTTTGCGCGATTGCTGTTGGGTTGTAATAAGCTGTAATTGTTGTTAAGGTTATAAAAGTTGTAAGATTTAACCCTTAAAACCTTTCCAATGTTTGCAACCCCTTCATCTAAAGGAGAGATGTCTGAGTGGTCGAAAGAGCACGCCTGGAAAGTGTGTATACTCCTAAAGGGTATCCAGGGTTCGAATCCCTGTCTCTCCGCCAGTTTCAATATGAAAAACAGATAAAAGCCTGCAAATCAATGATAGCAGGAGTCTATTTAAGTGTTCTGTATGCGGTAATGATGCCAAAACCTTATTTCTATATTTCAATAGCTGATGAACCGATCATCGCAAATACCCCTCAAATGGAGGAGAACGACCGGTTAGATAAATGAAGCCCTCATCTCTTCCATCTAACTTAGGTTATTTTTGCCCGTTGTCCGTCGCAGGTTCTTCCGGAATTTACTGACTTCCTGACCAATCTCCAACCTATGAACATTTGTTTCTTCCTGAATTTTAAATTAGCTTTATTCGAAATTATTCACCTAAAAAATTATCACAAAATGGAAGCAAACAACAATGCCCAATTAAAAGGATTTGTAAGATTGGGCGGTTCGCCTGAAGAAGTAGCCAGTAAATTAGGCCCACTGGCAGATCTTGAAGGCACATGGACTGGCAACACCGGGTGGAACCTGATCGCTGTGCCCTCGATGAAGAGTGGCCTGCCAACCTTTACGGTACTTATTCAGCAATATTCGGAAACCATCACCTTTACGCCGATTACAGCACCGGTGCCAAACCGCGGCGGGGCAAAACAGCAATTCATCACCGGCCTGTTGTATGAACTTACCATTAATGACATGAAGTACCCTAATGGCATCCTCCATGTAGAAAACGGCATGTGGCTGAATATGGCCGATGTAGAGGCGCAGCCGGATGGCCCTGTTGTTGAGTCGGAAATAGCCAGGCCGTTTTCTATTGCCCGGATGTCGGCTATACCGCATGGCGACGTTGTAATAGCGCTTGGCAACTCGGAAACATCTTCAGGCACCCCGGTTTTCCCAACCATCACTGCTATCCCCGTTCCGGAAGGGTTGCCGCCGCAGTTCGGGTATATAGATCAGTATACAAAAAATGAATTTACCGGACAATTTGCACCAGCAGATGTAAACAAAACCCTGGCGGATACCGCTGCTACCCAAACAATAACCAACGTAACCACGATTACAGTTGATACTGGCAATAAAGGCGGAAACATAGCCAATATTCCCTTTGTTGAAAAACACGTGGACCCTTCAAGGTTCCAGTCGACTTTGTGGATTGAAGATGTAGTTATGGGCGACCTCACCTTTAAACAACTGCAATATTCGCAGCAAACCGATCTGAATTTTATTAAGAAATTCAATCTGCCTGGCGATATCCTGTGGCCCCATGTAAATGTTAATACGCTAAGGAAGTCGTAGTTTGGTTCATAGGTACTAGTTCATGGTTCAAAGCAGGAAGCATTACATGTTCAAACCGAAGGTTTTTCAGATAGGAGCCAATTACCTACCTTAGCGGTTGGTTTTACTATGAACCATGAACTATCAACCATGAACTCAGCCGATCTTACCTGGAAAAAACTTTCGTCAACCTATATTCATAAAGGCCCATGGGCCACCTTACGGTCAGACAGGTGTGAAATGCCCAACGGGCATATCGTTGAAGACTATTATGTACTGGAATACAGCAACTGGGTAAACGCCGTTGCCATAACCGAGGACAGTAAAATACTGATGGTGCATCAGTATCGCCATGCTGCCGGCATCATATCACTTGAAATACCCGGAGGGGTAATTGATGAAGGTGAAACGCCGGTACAGGGCCTGCGCCGGGAACTGCTGGAAGAAACCGGTTATTTATTTGATGATTTTGAGCCGCTATGCACCATATATGGCAATCCATCAACAGCAAATAACCAAACTTACACGTTTTTGGCCAGGGGCGGCAAAAAAGTGCAGGAACAGCACCTGGATGAACAGGAAGAAATCATAGTGGAGGAATTTACCATCCCTCAGGTTAAACAATTACTGCTGGATAACAAAATAGCCCAGGCATTACACTGCGCCGGGCTATTTTATGCGTTGAATAAGTTAGGCGCCTTATAAGGCGTTACGGGTTATTTGGGTGCACCGGTAACAAGACGTCTTCCTGCCATGCTAATGTTGCTTATTTTGAAATTGTTATTTTGCGGATCGCATTATTATACTGGTCGGCAACATAAACATTGCCGTTTCCATCAACAGCTATTCCCTGCGGGTAGTTGAACCGGGCAGTAGCTCCATCACCATCTACATTTCCCTGGGCGTTTAAAGCACCTGCTATGTAATATAAAACACCGGCGGTGTTATATTCCATTATCCGGCCACCTTCATCGGCTATGAAAAGGTTTCCGCTGGCATCAATCGTAATCGCCGATGGATAGTTCAGCAGGGTGGTTTGTACCGGGTTACCTGCCAGCGTGGTTACAACACCTGCTGACGTAATTTTCCGCAAGGCAGAATTGCCCTGGTCTGTTACATATAAATTCCCCTTGCTGTCAACAGCCACCCCTGTTGGATTATTAAAGAACGCTACGGCACCCGTGGCATCAATAAAGCCTTTAACTTTATTACCGGCTACTGTTTTAGTACGGCCGGTTGTTAAAATCTCGCGGATCACGTTGTTACCCCTATCCGCAACAAAAACGTTGCCTGCTGCGTCGACAGCAACTCCTTCAGGATTATTGAATACCGCCAGTGAGTCTGTTCCGCCTTTCCAGTTGGCCGTGTCTTTAGCGCCGTTGCGATAGCCTGCCACGCCAGTACCGGCATAGGTGCTCACCACACCCGCAGGCGTTATTTTCCGGATAACATTGTTGCCGAAATCAGCAACATATAAATTGCCCTGCGCGTCAAACGCCTGGCCGTTGGGTGCATAAAATTCAGCTGAAAGCGCAGGGCCGTTAACCAGGCCGATGATTTGGTTACCTGCTATTGTAGAGGTTGTTCCGGTGGTTGAAAGTTTCCTGATCAGGTCGTTAAAGGAGTCGGACACATAAACATTCCCGCTCGCATCCACCGATACGCCCTGGGGATTATTGAACATGGCGCCTGTTAATGAGCCCTCAAGGTATCCCGCTGTTCCGGTTCCGGCAAATGTTGAAACCGTTGCGACTATTGCGCCGGTGCCGGTAGTTGTAAAGGTTAACACCCCCCCATAGCCAACGCCTGCTTCGTTAATACAATAAGCCCTCAGGTAATACGTGGTATTTGCCGTAAGGCCTGTCAGTTTGCTGGTGAAAGTTTTTAGTGACGTGCCGGTGGCTTTTAATGTATCCGTAGTTTTGGTGTCGGAGGTGGTAGGCACTTTATTGGTTGAACTATAGCAAACTCCGCTTGTGGTAACTGTACCATTTTCAGTATTTACCAGCAGGCCACCGCTTTGCGCGGTTGTTTGTGTAACGTTTATAATAACACCTGTAGTAGTAACCAATGGTATGTTGGCATTAACTACGGTAGAAGTAGATTTTTTTGAACATCCGGTGTTTAGCGATATAAACAATAAAAAAGATGCAAATAATAAGATGCTGCGTAAGCCCGGGATTTTCATGCGAATAAACAGATAAAGGAGTAAAAATTTTTAATCATACCACTATGCGTGAATACATTCAACTGCAATTATAGCCTTAATATTGCTTGAATAGTACAAATTTAACAAATATTAACACCATTGAATGCCATAAGAATATGGTTAATAAACCGAAGGGCGAAATTACGGTTTAGATCGGGTATTTGAATAAAAACCAGCTTGAAAATTGCTTTTTTATAAAAAACCGGATCTCCGTCCGGCCAAAACAATAAAATAAAGGCGGTTTGATAGGGGCTATTGATCCTGAATAATCAATTACCGCCAGGATACCGGATTCTGATAAAGATTAAATGCTGCTTAAAAGATACCGCCCTTTAATCTACATTAATATCTGCACATACTTGTATCCTGCGTATAAAATGATATTGACAGGTTTTTGTCCCTCCCTTTCAAATTTATACCAATTTGCATCACCCGAATCGACAGCGCCCTTCCAGTCGGGGCCCAAACAAGTCCTGAAATTTTCAATAAAATATTGCTGGGCCTTTGCTGCATCGGCATCACTATTGTAAAAAAGCGACTGGTCAAAGGCGAAATATGCAGAATTAGGGTCTATCGAGATTTTTGCTTTTGAGTTTTTGTCTATGGTAAAACTCGACAGGTGGTTAATAAATCCTATCTTTTTTTTGTCAAGCACATCCATCGTAGTGTCAGCAACCTGGCCGGTTATTAGCAGATAATCGGTAACCCTTTGCCGAATCAAAAACTGTACCTGATCACAAATGGCAGGATTATCCATTATCACACCTGATTCGGGTGTAGCGATTATGCTTTTCAGATTATAGGACGCGTCGTTTTCATAAAAATATTGCCGGTCATATTTTTCCCTTGGCGTCTTTTTTTTACAGGTAACCCTGAAGGTATACGTGCCCGCCGCTGTTGCTTTGTATAAAAGCTTCATGGTATAGGTGGAAGATGTGTCGATAGCGGCTTTAATTGATTTTAGCTGTCCGTTAACATTACTGAGAAGCGATAATAAAGGATGATCAAATCCCGAGGATACGTTTGCATTGATCACATCGCCTGCCCCAAGCGTTACCCTTATATCCTGGTATTGTTTACCCGCGGCATTTAACGGGTCTTCCGGTTTTATTTTGTTTGATAAAGTATCATAATAAATACCATGGTCTCCGGTTCCCTTTTTTTTTATTTCCTGTGTAATATAGTTTTCTCTGGGTTGAGAAGCTTTTAAACTGCCTGCGGGCTTTTTTATGTGGGTTTGCGCACTTGTTATTTGCAGACATATGGCAAAATAGAGGCAAACACCAGTCAATAAATATCGGGCTGTCTTTTTCATGTTTTTGACTTTTAAACCGGTTGTTTAAGGTTATACTTTATTTAAATAGACTGCTGTGGCTAATCCAACTGTAATAATGTAACCCCCCCGCCGCCATCAGCCGGGAGGTCAAAAAGCATCCAGTAGCCGCCGCTGCCGTCGTGCAAATCAAAATAATATGCTTCAATCCCTTTATCCATTGATTTATGCTTAGCATCAGGATATCGAAGTAAAAGATCATCTTTCGCAGCCCGGGCAAATGAAGCATTATCCGTGAAAAATATATCGATTTCCTTTGTTTCTTTATCTACATTATAAACTTGCCCGGGGCTGGTGGCCTGGTAGGTATTCGGCTCTCCGGGCTTACTTTGGGTGTAATGTAAATCTGTTACCGAAGCAATAAAATCTTCAGTTGACGCACTTAGCAATTTAAAAAGATTGCTGTAAGTAGGTGTAATTACAGTAACGCCATTAATTGATGCGGTTTGCAGCGCAAGGGTGCTTTGGGCCGATGAGTTGTATTGTATGCCGATAAGACAACAAAGAATAGCAAGGAGATTTCTCATCTGATATAATTAGGGGGATCAATGTTTTAAATGATACCGCCGCTAAATATATCGATGATCTTTGTCCTAAATAGTAGTATTTTAATGTGATTTGCGGAGAAGAGTTGAAAGCAAAAAGACCAAAGCAGAAAGCTTTAGTCTTTCCATTTTGGTCTTTCAGATTACAAAAAAGCTTTGGTCTTTCTGCTTTGAGCTTTGAGCTCCCGGTTCTACCTGCTCAAATACATTGATTTTTCCTTATACAAATGCCTGAAGTAAGGATCCTGCAGGTTAGGGATAAAACGGATGGCTTCGCCGGTTGATTTCATTTCAGGGCCAAGCTCTTTATTAACCTCGTGGAATTTATCGAAGGAGAAAACAGGCTCTTTAATGGCGTATCCCCATAGTTTGCGCTCGATGGTAAAATCTTTCAGTTTAGCTACCCCAAGCATGCATTTTGCAGCGATGTTGATGTAAGGCACATCGTAGGCTTTGGCGATAAAAGGAACCGTACGTGATGCCCGAGGGTTAGCTTCTATCACATAAACTTTATCATTTTTTATCGCAAACTGGATATTTAACAAGCCAAGTACATTTAATGCTTTGGCGATCTTTACGGTATATTCTTCCATCTGGCTGATGGCGCTGTCTGACAAGTCAAACGGCGGCAACACAGCAAATGAATCGCCTGAGTGGATCCCGGCAGGCTCGATGTGCTCCATCATGCCAATAATATGTACATCATCACCATCGCTGATGGAATCCGATTCAGCTTCCGAAGCGCGGTCAAGGAAATGGTCAATCAACACCCTGTTTCCCGGAAGGTTTCTTAATAAGCTTACCACTGCTTTTTCAAGGTCCTCATCATTGATAACGATGCTCATGCCTTGTCCGCCCAATACATAACTTGGACGTACCAATACCGGGTACCCTACCTGGTGGGCCACTTCCAGCGCTTCTTCGGCGCTTTCGGCTACACCATATTTTGGATAAGGGATCTCCAGTTCTTTCAGCAGGTCCGAGAAACGTCCGCGGTCTTCAGCAATATCCATGTTATCAAAGGATGTACCGATGATTTTGATGCCATGCTCGTGCATCTTTTCAGCCATCTTTAAAGCGGTTTGGCCGCCAAGCTGAACAATTACCCCATAAGGTTTTTCAAGTTCAATGATCTCGCGCACATGCTCCCAGTAAACCGGCTCAAAGTACAGTTTATCGGCCATGTTAAAATCGGTCGAAACCGTTTCGGGGTTGCAATTGATCATGATGGCTTCAAAGCCTGATTCTTTTGCAGCCAGCAAACCATGCACACAGCTATAATCAAACTCGATACCCTGACCAATGCGGTTAGGGCCAGAGCCTAATACGATGATCTTTTTCTTATCAGATACGATGGATTCATTCTCCCCTTCGTAGGTGGAGTAATAATATGGGGTTTTGGCCGGAAACTCTGCTGCGCAGGTATCCACCATCTTGTAAACCCGGTGCATATTTAAGGCCTTGCGGCGCTGGTAAACATCCTCTTCAGTTACATTACCTAAAATATGGGCGATCTGAGTATCCGAAAATCCTTTTTGTTTCAGGGTGAATAAGAACTCTTCGGGAATATTATTTAACGAGTAGCGGCGCAGTTCGTTCTCCAGGTTTACCACCTCCATGATCTGGTTTAAAAACCAGCGGTCAATTTTGGTGGCTTTACGTACCGATTCAATCGGCACACCCAAACTCAATGCATCGTAAATATGGAAAAGCCTGTCCCAGCTCGGGTGTTCCAGGCTATGCATAATTTCTTCTAAATTGCGGCTTTGGCGGCCATCGGCGCCCAAGCCGGCACGGCCGATCTCCAGACTCTGGCAAGCCTTTTGCAGCGCTTCAATAAAACTGCGGCCAATGCCCATTACTTCACCTACCGATTTCATCTGCAGGCCAAGTTCACGGTTGGCGCCTTTAAACTTATCAAAGTTCCAGCGCGGTATTTTCACGATCACATAATCCAGCGTCGGCTCAAAATAAGCCGAAGTGGTTTTGGTGATCTGGTTTTCTATTTCATCAAGGTTATAACCTATAGCCAGTTTGGCAGCAATTTTTGCAATTGGGTAACCTGTTGCTTTAGAGGCCAGCGCCGACGAACGCGACACACGGGGGTTAATTTCAATAGCGATGATGGCTTCGTCGGCAGGGTTTACTGAGAACTGGACATTACATCCGCCTGCGAAATTACCGATAGCCCGCATCATTTTGATGGCCTGGTTCCGCATTGATTGGTAACAACGGTCGCTCAGCGTCATGGCCGGGGCAACAGTGATCGAGTCGCCGGTATGGATGCCCATCGGGTCGAAATTCTCGATAGAGCAAATGATGATCACATTATCGTTATTGTCGCGCAGCAGCTCCAGCTCATATTCTTTCCAGCCCAGTACAGCTTGTTCCACCAAAACTTCATGCGTTGGTGAAGCTTGCAGGCCACGGCTCAAGGCGGCGTCAAAATCTTCTTTTTTATGTACGAAACCTGCACCTTTACCACCAAGTGTATAACTCGGCCGGATCACCAGCGGGAAGCCGATAACCTGGGCTGCTTCTTTTCCCTCTAAAAATGAATTGGCGATTTTTGATTTCGCAACACCCACACCAATATCTACCATCAGCTGGCGGAAAGCCTCGCGGTTCTCTGTTTTCTCAATTGCTGCGATATCAACCCCAACAATCTTTACGTCGTATTTCTCCCACAAACCTGCTTCCGCCGCTTCGATACAAAGGTTAAGCGCTGTTTGGCCGCCCATGGTTGGCAATACCGCGTCAATTTGTTGTTCCTTTAAAATCTTTTCAATGCTTTCAACGGTCAAGGGCAGCAGGTAAATGTGGTCGGCAATTACCTTATCCGTCATGATCGTAGCTGGGTTGCTGTTGATGATGGATACCGAGATCCCTTCTTCTTTCAAAGAGAGGGCCGCTTGTGAACCGGCATAGTCAAATTCGCAGGCCTGGCCTATAATAATAGGACCCGAACCGATAATTAAAATGGATTTAATGGAGTTGTTTTTGGGCATGTGCTTTTTTTATTGAGGAAAGCTGCCTTCGTGCGGAACTGCCGGCTTAAATTCTCCGAAATTGTTTCCGCAATCCGGTATCTTCTTGTCGGGGTGCAAAGATACGTTTTGTAAGGGTATTTGGTGATTTTTTTTTGATTTTTTGGCAGGGTGGCTGCTTGCGTTGAATTGGTGGATATGGTGCATGGTTTATCCGGTTAATATTAGCCGAAATTTAATTCCATTGATATATAAAAAAACGCAATTTTATTTTCAATTTTATTTAAATACAATTTTTCGTGGGTTAATTTTTACTCAAAATTTAACATTAGCTTTATATCCGGCTATTGTGATATTTATTTCCAGATAATCAAAGGGGGGCGAGTTTTATGAAAAGGAACGTTTGGTTTATTTTACCAGTAATTGCATTGATATTAAGCGGCTGTGCCATGCTGCAATCTGTTATTAAGTCAACCTTCCCGTATACCGCTACTTTAGAGATACCAAGGTCATCCGCTGTTGGCGTTGAAATTTCAGTAACCGGTATGGCCAACAGCTTCGACCAGGATTTTAAAAAAGACGGCAATAATGCGGCGAAGGTAAGCGAGGTGAGAATGGAATCGGCCCGGGTTGAATCAAGAGATCCGCATGATTTTAATATCGGCAACCTGACGTTATTAAAAGTATACATGTCAAAAACCGACGGCACAGATGAAGTGCTGGTTGCATCGCGTTCGGACATAACCGCAGGCGTGGGCAACGTAATGATACTGGATATAGACAATACGCATCAGTTAGAAAAAATGGTCCGCGAAGCAAAAGTGCGTATCAGGATGGTTTATAAGCTGCGCAACCATATCGACGTTAATGCCCACCTGCACATTGTGCTGGGTCTGGCGGCGGTGCCGAATTAAAATAAACAATTAGGAACCCAGAAAAAAATTGATGGGAAGCCCGTATTGTACTCTCACCGGTCGGCCAAACTGGGTTCCCGGCAACCACACATGGCTGTCTTTCATTACACGCAGGGCCTCATTATCGATTGACGGGTAAACTCCTTTAGTAATCTTTACATTGGATGTCTTTCCGTCCCTTTCAACTATAAATGATAAAACAACCGTACCCTGTATAGCATTTTCCTTTGCATCGTCAGGGTATTTTATGTGCCGGGACAAGTATTTATAAAAAGCATCCAGGCCACCCTTAAATTGCGGATTAACTTCCCGCGCTGCTTTGTAAACAGAGGTGCTGCCATCTTCATAAACTGCAGTACCCTCAACAAGTGATCCATTGGTATAAGTTTCGGTAAAACGCGCTTTATTTTTATCGAATAAGCCTTTGCAAACACCGTCTCGTTTGCCATTTTTAATTCCGCCTTCTTCAATTACAGTTTTAAAACTATCGTCAAAAACCTTTAAATAGCCATTCCCGTTTTCAACCAGTTTATTGCCCAGCGAATCGTAATTCATCGCTATCAGGTAATTACCGGTCACGTCGTTATTCAGGCCACCGTTTTCGGGATACAACAATTGCAAATAGGGCTTGCCATTGGGGAAAAAATTATAATCCGACCCTTTTTTAACCCCTTTTACATAAGTACAGGTACTTTTTTTCACCCCGCTGTTAAAATAAGTAGTGCATACCCCTTCAAGGTATACATGGTCTGCCTTCGAAGTTTTGCCGACCAGCTTTCTTTTTCCATCCTTATAAAAATCATCTACATTAAACAGTACAGTGCCGGAATCCGGTGCGCTCACCTGCCTGATATAGTCGGCGCTATCCCTGTTGTCAACTTGTTTTCCGTTATTTTTTAAGAAGGTAACGTTAAGGACTTTTTGTTGTGCAGATGCGACCGAAGCCGTAAAAATAAGGATGGTTAGAAAGAATAGTTTCATTTAAAATAAATTAGCATTTAGGCCGCACTAATTTACTTAATTAATTTATTATCCGCATCCGGGAACACCAAAATTGGCTGATAGTTACGCGCCTCTTCCATTTCCATATAGGCGTATGACATAATGATTACTATATCGCCTACCTGGGCCATACGTGCTGCAGCGCCATTTAAACAAATGGTTCCGGTACCGCGCTCGCCTTTGATGATATAGGTTTCAAAGCGGGCGCCGTTGTTGTTGTTAACGATCTGTACTTTTTCGTTGGCAATCATGTTGGCGGCGTCTATTAAATCCTCATCTATCGTTATACTGCCCACATAATTCAATTCAGCCTGCGTTATTTTAACACGGTGAATTTTTGATTTTAATACTTCAATAATCATCGGGCAAAGGTAGTGATTTGGTTCATAGTTGTTAGTTCATGGTCCATAGGCAAAAATGAAATTCCTGAGCATTTATCCCTAACTGAACTGCAAGCACCATTAACTATGAACCATGATCCATGAACTAAAGAAAAATTTGCATTTTAAAACATAAATCACTTATCTTCGTTCTACACATCAACGCAAGACTATGTAGGCAAGCCCAATATAGTCTTGTTTGTTTTTTGTGTGGCTGCGTCCTTCTTCAACAGGGAGGGCGGTTTTTTTTGGCAACCAATAGAACTAAATTGTTAATTAATTAAATTGTGTGTTATGGCAGATGTAGCTTATTATACCAAAGAAGGTTTAGAAAGATTAAAAGAAGAATTACAATATTTAAAAACGACAGGACGCTCCAATATCTCAAAAGCGATTGCGGAAGCACGCGATAAAGGTGATCTTTCGGAAAATGCAGAATACGACGCTGCTAAAGAAGCCCAGGGTTTACATGAGGCTAAAGTGGCCCATTTGCAGGAAGTGGTGGCCAGCGCGCGTTTACTTGATGAATCAAAATTGGATACCTCAAAAGTGCTTGCGCTATCAAAAGTGAAGATCAAGAATGTGAAGAACGGTGTAGTGATGAGCTATCAATTAGTATCAGAAAGTGAAGCCGACCTGAAATCGGGCAGAATATCTGTTGCCTCGCCGATAGCCAAAGGTTTATTGGGCAAAAAAGTAGGCGAAAAAATCGAGATCACCGTTCCGGCGGGGAAAATAGAATTTGAAATACTGGAAATTAGTCGTTAAAATAAGTTGTAAATGTTAGAAAGGTTGTAAGGGTTAAAAACACATCAAACCATTACAACCTTTACAACCACTACAACCCTTACAACCCTCCCCATGACCATCTTCTCAAAAATAGTAGCCGGCGAAATTCCGGCGTATAAAGTAGCTGAAACTATTGATTATTTAGCTTTCCTGGATATTAACCCACTGGCTGAAGGTCATGTGCTGGTTATCCCAAAAAAGGAAGTGGATTACCTGTTCGACCTGGATGATGAGCTGTATACCGGCCTGCAGATATTTGCCAAAATTATTGCGACAGCCATTAAAAAGGCTATCCCCTGTAAAAGGGTTGGTGTTGCAGTAATCGGTTTGGAAGTACCTCATGCCCATATCCACCTGATCCCCTTAAACCGCATGAGCGATATTAATTTTGAAAGACCGAAATTGAACCCAACGGCGGAAGAGTTGCAAGCAACTGCTCACAAGATCAGGGAAGCCTTAAAACGAGATTAATTCTTTTTGCGATGCGCAAAATAACTGCGGGCGACTATACAATCGACATTTTTGAAGACCATGCGTATTCCCCGAACGATAGCGTACATAAATACAACCAATCCTATTTAGAAACATCTGGCTATCAAAGTCACTCAATTATCGGGATAAAAGTTTACAATCTGGATACCCCGTTAAGTAGTGCCGTCATTGGTGGATCAGGTGGAGGAACCGGAATTCATGAAACTTCATTTGTATCCGAAACTGATAGGTTAGCAATCTGCTGTACAGATACAGTATTTTGTTTATCCATACCCGACTTATCCCTGCTTTGGAAAACAAAGGCTGATACGGCTTCCTGCTTTGAAATTTTTAAATATAAAACCGATTATATCATACATGGAGAATTGGAAATTACCCGCCTTGCCGCTGATGGAAGAATTCTATGGCAACAAAGCGGGGCAGATATCTTCACCCGGCCAGGTCCCGAAAGAGAAGACTTTATAATAGCAGAAGATTATATTTTAGCTACTGATTGGGATAACCGGAAATATAAATTTGATTTTAATGGCGTTGACCTCTCCTAACACTCTACTTTTTAGTTTTCGATAAACCAGCTACCCGGCCGGCATTATCCTTCGCAAAAGTATCCCAACCCGAATAGCTCTTTTTACTGCCGCCGGAGCTTTTACCGGTTGGCATCCGCTGGAATGAGTGACATACGGCAACAGCCAGGCCATCGGTGGCATCCAAAAAATCAGGTGTTTCTGTAAATTTCAACAGATTTTGAAGCATGGCGGCTACCTGCTCCTTGGTGGCGCTGCCGTTACCGGTAATGGATTGTTTTACCTTACGCGGGGCATATTCGGTGATATCAATATTGCGCGATAAGCCGGCGGCCATAGCCACGCCCTGCGCCCGGCCCAGCTTTAGCATAACCTGAATATTTTTACCGTAAAAAGGCGCCTCAAGGGCCATGCAATCGGGTTTGTAATTGTCTATCAGCGCGACGGTTTTTTCAAATATGCGCTGCAGTTTAAGCATGTGATCGTCAATCTTATCCATCTTCACCACACCCAGGCTGATCAGTTCAATTTTAGTTCCGGTTTCTTTGATCAAACCATAACCCATCACTGCCGTTCCCGGATCGATGCCTAATATGATACGCTCTTTCTGAATTATTATCTCCATATGTAGTTTTCCGTTGGCAGTTTGCAGTGGGCTGCCGGCATACGAGGGTTTTAAAAACTGCAAACTGGAAAACCAAAGATACTATTCACCGCTCACAACTCACCATTCACAAATTGCATATATTCTGACCTTCTGATCATCCGTGCGCCCATGGAAGCTAAATGTGGGGTATAAACCTGGCAATCGATCAAATTGTAACCCAACCCGCATAAATGGATCAAAGCCACTTTTGAGGCATTACTTACCAGGCTGAACATGCTTTCGCCACAAAATATGTTTCCCGTTTTTATACCGTACAGCCCGCCAACCAGGTTATCCTCCTGCCAAACTTCAACCGAGTGTGCATAGCCTTTTTGGTGAAGCCTGACATAGGCCTCTTTCATTTCAGCTGTTATCCAGGTGCCATCCTGACCCGGGCGTTCAATAGCTGAACAGGCAGCGATCACCTTTCCGAAGCATTTGTTGGCGGTTATGGTAAACCTGCCCGAGGTTAACACCTTTTGCATTGATTTGGATATTTTCAACTCCGCCGGGAAAATTACAAACCTTTCGTGCGGCGAATACCACAGGATAGGTGTGTCATCACTATACCAGGGGAAGATCCCGCTTTGATAGGCAAGCATCAACCGTTCGGTCGACAGGTCACCGTCAATTGCTAAAAGCCCGTCCGGTTCGGCCAGTTCGGGATCCGGAAAAAGCAACCTTTCATCGAGCCTGAAGATCATCCGGCAAAATTACGCCTTACGACGGATCACCAGCTTTTTATTTTGGGCTTTATAAACATTATCCAGGAAAACCTGCAACTCGGTGTATTTTGCCGCCGGGATTACGTGATTGCTGATATTGAATTTAGCGGTGCTAATCACCTGGTTTTTAGGCTGGTCGTACACATAGTTTACCTCGAAATTGCCATAGGTAAACTTTAAATTCTGGTTTACAGGCAACGTTTCTATATCAAAACCAGCGGGTAATATGATGGTGGTTGTACATGTTTTTTGCAATGGATGTTCAAAATAATAGTCCGATTTACGGTTTTCTTCCACCGGGATAGTAAACGTCATCAGGTCAAACACCCGTGGTTTATAAAACTGTTTATCGCCAGCCATTATATCCACAAACTTATCATACTCCAACTCGAAGTTGAGCACTTTGGGGTTTTCTGTATCAGGTGATGTACTCAGGTTAAAAACCGATGGTTGCTTAATTTTAAAGCGGCCTAAATAATACTCTTTTTGTTCGTCCACTTTTTGCGCCGAAATCTCGATATACTCCTCGCGGTAACCTCCGGTTGCCGAAATTTTTGCTTTTGCCTTGGCGCTGCCGTCTTCATTAAGGGTTAATACAACATCGCCGTTAAATTGGTTATCCTGCATAGTGCTGCGCGGGGTGTTAACCAGTTTGCCGCCGTCTTCGGTGATTAATAAGGCCCTTCGGTTTTCGGTAAAAGAGCCCAGCTTCCCAAACGGCATTGTATTGCTGGTACATTCAAGCCAGGTGGTATCGCCCTTAAACGGAACACACAAAATCTCGTGATTAAAGCTATTGAACGGGAAATCAGGCTCAGCCGGCTCCTTATTTACTTCGGCATTAATAACAGCGCAATAGGATGGTATATTCACTGCTTTTAGCAGCGCGCTCATATAATTAGCCAGCGCTTTACAATCGCCGTACTTTTTTTGATCAACAAAGGTTGCTGCGAAAGGTTTAAAGCCACCTATGCCCAACTGGATACTAACATACCGCATACTTTGTTGCAGGTAGTTGTATAAAAATCTAGCCTTTCCTTTATCCGTTTTAATCGTATCGGTCATTTTCCGGATTTCGGCTTCTCTTTCAGGTGTCAGGGAGGTCACATCGGCATCAAGCACTCTCAACCATTTTCCAAAACTTTTCCAGCTGCTGAAATCTCCGGGAATGCCAAAAAAGCTAAAATTGTTTACACCAAAGTATAGCCTCGGCAGTACCCGCCAGGCTTCGGCGCCTTCTTCCAGTTTAATGGCTTTAAGATTGCTTACTTCCCAGTTATAATCACTCTTACCGCCAACCGTGTTAACTGTTGGCTTAATGGTTGTGTTTTTATTCAAATAACGAAACCCTGCATTCTCATCAATAGAGATCCGGTAGTACGAATTTTGAACGGACTGCTGGTTTCCCTGGATGTCCCAACCGCCAATGTCCAGGAAACTTTTAGTGTCTTCTTCGTATTCTATTTCAATGGTAGTTGGGTATGCTGCTACCGAATGTTGTACTGCAAGCACACGCCCATCGGTAACCAGGTCGGCACCGTGGGTAGCCGAGTAATCTTCCATATCGCTTTTATGATACTTTTTGATCAGCCCGCCCTCTGCGTTATAGATCTTCATGCTTACATCGCTGTAACTGTCGTATTTGCGGTTATAAAAAAGCGCAAGGATTGCTTCGCGGTCGCCTTTTTCATTTAATATGGTCACTATCCGGTGTATTTTGCTTGTCATATTTCCGGGGCCGTTTACAATATCGTATTCCATACTGTACCGCACAACCGAGTTGGCATTCTCTTTCAGTGAATCGGGTATGCCGGCTGCGGAATAAGCCTGCAGGTTGATTTTTTCCTGCGCAAGGGTTTTCGAGATCAGGCCGGAATAGCAAAGGCAAACCAGCACGAGGTATTTTTTACAGTTTTTTAGCGTCATTTCATTAAGCCTTTTTCAGTACAATCTGCTCATTCAGCATTTCATACATTTTTTTAAAAAATTCATACATATCGGGATAATGATCTTTTGAATACTCAGCAACATTATAAGATATGGTATAGCGTATTAATATTGTCCCTTCCTGTTCACCAATTATACGCCTGAACGTAAAGCTTTTATCGGGCATTTCCATTGATACGTTTTTTGGCAACGCGTCGGTTTTATAACCAGCTGGCATTTTATACATCCCTATAATCGAGTAAGTTCTGGGGTAGGCAAAATCAATATTTGTCAACCTGTTCTCACGTAAAAAAGGGTTTAATTTAAATGGTGTAAAGAGGTTTGAATTCAGGTAAATATAGTTCTCATCAGAACCGGCCATATCAACGTTAAAGTCGATGTTCTGAATAAGCGGCAGGGTGTCCAACTCCATATTCTGCAGCTTAAGCGAAGTGATCTTTAGCGTATTATCGCCATTTTGCAGAAATTCTGTATATTTTTTTTCCCCGTCAGTTTTATACTTGTTGATGGCGTCGATCCGGTTATAGCTGATGCAGCTTAACTGTGCATTCCCCTCAAGTTTGCCACCTGGTTTAATTTTGGCATTAATTAAGATGGCCTCCTTTACCGGTGTACTCCTTTCAAGGCGAATAATATCATACTTGTTCTTTTGTTTATCAACATATAGCCCTGATGAATTAAGCAAATCATCTGGCGTTTCATTGTACATATTGTATTTGCCTGAGGCATCGAGTACATATTGTTTTGCGCTGTCTAATGGAGCATAAACTACCCCCCTGTTAAACTGCATTAACGAAGTAAAAAAAGGATCAACTTTGCCATGTTCCCTTGTACTTACCACCATAGGATATACTTCAA
>NZ_CAIWNH010000165.1 GCF_903913935.1 uncultured Mucilaginibacter sp. | reverse complement strand
TTATTTATTCCCCCTCCTCAAAACTATTCAACGCCCGCCAGATGGTGCGCTCATCTTTCCTGAATTTAATTTCAGCTTCAATCACCGCCTGGCGTTTATTCAGGCCACGGGTCTTCCGCTGGGCCTCAATCCACAGGTAAATTTCGCGGTATATAAAAATTTTTGTGGTAATAAACCCGGCTTTGTACATGGCCGAGAATACCCCATCGTCAAATAAAGCGTTGGCGATTTTGATATTCATTGTTTTGTGATTTCACCGATGAAAAAGAATGATTTTACCGATGTGAATGATTTAACTAAGAAGTTTTAAATCCGAAATCGAAATTCCGAAATTCGAAATTAGCGGGGCAGGAGCGTGGGCCTAAAGATTCACCCTGTTAATCGTCTGTGCTAATATGTTTTGCTGGTTATTAATGTCCTTTACATCCACATAAACCGGCGGGAAATTATTGATCATCTGGTAGGCGATGGAGTTGGCCAGGTTCTTCTGATCATGTACCGGCTGGTTATAATAACGGTTGGCATCGCCGCCATCTGTAAATATACCGCCAACGGCATAACCTCGCCCGGGGTTTGCGATGGCGAAATCCCTGCCGCCAAAGCCGACGTTTATGGCGCTAACCAGGTTACGCGCCCAGGGCACCTGCATAGCTTCGGATACAACAATCCCCTCGCCCGATCGCAGGTAGGCATTGGTGTTATCGGTTTTGCTATAGCCGGGTAAAACGCCGCCGCGCCCATCCGAACTATAATGTACCCCACCTGATGCGTAAGCCGGTGGTTTTTGCGCTGCTATTGTAGCAACCTGTATGGCTGTTTCAGCAATTATACCGGGTATTACAAACGCACCGAGTACGCCGGTTTGTGAGGTAACTTTTGTGATAGCCAATGCCCCGTTAATAACCGCTTGGGCTATCGATGCTTCCTGCTCTTCTTTAAAAGCTTTAACTTTTACCTGGGCCTCTTTTTGTTTATATTTCTGTTCAATAGCTTGTTTTTGGGTTGATGTTAAACCGCTATTGCTCAATTCATTGGCCTTATCCTGTTCCAGCCCTGAGATTTTGGCTTCACTGGCCTGTTTTATGCTGTTGCTGATGATAGAAAATGCGGCTTCGGCTACTTTTTTTTCCATGTTCTGTTCAAAGGCGCTAAGCTCTTCCGCGGCTTTTTGCGCTTTTTCAGCTTTTTCTTTCGCGGCTTTATTGTCTATTTCTTTTATCTTTTCATTGCGCTCATTTTCAATGTCCTCTATTTTTTTATTAGTCGCTTGTGCCTGTTCAATCTCAAACTGGTATTGATTGTTTATTAGTTTTTTATCTGCAGCCAGTTTTGCTTCCGGATCCGTTGCCTGATCAGCAGCTCTTTGATCACGTTTTACCAGTTTATCCTGTGCTTCCTGATCGTTAATTTTTTTAAGGGCATCCTTCGTTTGCTGTTCGATGGCTACTTTTTTCTTACCATTTATCTCTACAAGTTCAGTAACGGCATCCAACCGACTTTTTAACGCCGAAACATCTGCGGAAGGGTTTAAAAGCAAAGTATCCGCCAATTCAGCCGCGAGTTTTTTCTGTTGTTCCTTAAGTTCGGCATTGCTTTTTTCAAGCTGCTGTACTTTTTCGGTTTGCTCAAGGTTTAATTCTGCAATTTGCTTTGCCGAGCCTTCATGCATTTCTTTTATGGTTAATTCGGCCAGTTGATTTTGGGCCTGCTGGACTTTCTCTTTATCCTGCTCATTATATTTATTAATGATGGCGGCCATGTTGGCCTGGTGCCCGCTGTTTAACTGTTTGCTTACATCGTCAAATTCCTTTTGGGTTATTTGTTTGTTTTTTAAAAAGCCCTTTAGCCTGGTAAGTTCATCCTGGTAATGATTGTTTTCTGCAGCTGCTTCACTTCCAGAAGCCTCAAAAGTTATTTGTATCTGGCGCATCACCGAAGCTTTACGCATTTCTTCGGCTTCGGTAAGCTGTGACAGCTGTTTTTGTGCTGTTTCGCCACTGCCCTTAACAAGTTGTTTATTGGTTGTTGCCGCTATACCCAAAACTTTAGCGCCATTTTGTTCGGTGTCGCCTATTACTTTTTTTGCCAGGGCGTCATTCTGCCGGGTTAATAAATTTGAATCTGTATTCAGGTCACCAATGGATTTTTTAGTTGCCTTAACCATATCGCGGACGCCTGCAAGTTTTTCGGATAGACTTGCCTCTTCGGAGTCGACCATAGCAAAACCTCCTGCACCAATTGCGGGACTCTTCATATAGTCGTCATATTCTTTTTGTGCGATCTTTAGTTGTTTGGTGTATTGAGCAAGGTCCCCTTTTAATGTTTCGAGTTTGTTGTCGTTACCCAATGACCTTACCTGGTTTTTGATGATTATTTCTTCCGCAGCCTTTGCCCGGGCAGTTGCTATAATCGCTTTCGTCAGGTCGGCATAGCTTTTGGCTGCTTTTCCGTTTAATATCGCTTCGGCCGAGATGTTTCCAAAATAGTCGGGGTATTGACGCTGCAATTCTGATACAATTTTCTTCCTTTCTTTTAATTTAGCATTATGATCCTGGCTGGCTTTGTAAAGCAGGTTTAAGTGTACCAATTCCTGTTGCGCGTTCTCAGTGCCCTGTGCCCAGGCTTCGTTTACTGCATCCTGAACAATTATATTGTCTTTTAGCGTTTTGTTAAGCGTGGTTAGTGTCGTGTTAGCTTTAAACCAGCCGCCAACAACATCTATAATTTCGGGCAAAAAAGTAGTGAGAATCGCCAGGCCGCCGGTTAACGCTCCCATCAGCCCCTCCGCTGCCACTTCTGCACCCCAAATTGCCGTTTTTACTGTTTTAAGTACCCCTTCCCAATCGCCAAATGAACCGATCAGTTCCGTAACGGTGCTTTTTACTTTTCCCCCGCCCGTACACAGCTCTTTGTTTTGGCTGTTTAGTTTACTGATAGAATCAGTAAGTTTTGATAGGTCTTTATCAAATCTGGACATACTTGATGAAATTCCCTGTAAGG
>NZ_CAIWNH010000164.1 GCF_903913935.1 uncultured Mucilaginibacter sp. | reverse complement strand
TCAGAGATGGCATTAACAATATCATGACGGATTCCCAGTTGAATAAATGGGTTCATGAATTAAAATAACGAATCTGGCAACATCGCCAAATCGGCCGCAAAGGTACGCTTTTTTGTTTGCAATTCAAATACCTTGCCTGCTATTTATGAATATGACATTTTACGGATGAAATGAATGCGATTCCCGGCTCATAAAAAGCGCATTATTGGTAGACTTATTTTTATTTATTAGATTTGATTTGGATAAGGATCTTATGGATATCCAGTTAGAAAAGTTGAATTTAATAAAATGGCTCACCGATGTTGACGAGCCGTCAGTAATTGAGCGATGCATCGCTTTGAAAAACGAACAGCAGCAGGATTGGTGGGATGAAATCAGTGAGGATGAACGGACTGAGATTGACGAAGGTTTAGCACAAGCCGACAGCGGTGAAGTTTTTTCCCATGAGGAGGTTATGGCAAATTATGAAAAATGGCGTTCAAAATAATTTGGACTACGCAAGCCGTTAAAGGATTTGAAAAAATCATCATTTATCTTAGAAGAAAATTGGTCGGGCAGGGAAGTATCAAATTTCGTGAATGAAGCCGATAGGTTTTTCGAAACACTGGTAATTCAGCCTGAAATCTTACAGAAAACCGGGGCGCGTAAAAATACTTACCGCGGCCCTATTAACAGCCTTACAATCATAACTTACAGGATAAAGCCTAAGAAAGAAATTGAATTAATTAGCATTCGGGGAGCCCGAAAAAAACCTTTAAAACGATACCCGCCTTTATAAACCAATTATGACACAAAAAACCATCATCACGTTAGCAATAATCATATTTGCTAAATTCTCTTTCGCACAGGAAGCAAAATCACCGTTTGATACCACTACCTATGGCCGAAACCCGGCCGTTGGTAAATACGCTGATATCCGCGGCTTTAAAATGTATTACGAAACCTATGGCAAGGGAGAACCCTTGCTCATCATCCACGGTAATGGTGGGTCCATCAATAACTTCCTGTACCAGATCCCTTATTTTGCAAAAAACTACCAGGTAATAATTGCCGACAGCCGCTCCCAGGGAAAATCAGTGGACCCCACTGACTCGCTGAGCTATGAAATGATGACAGATGACCTGAACGCCCTGCTGGATAAACTGAACCTGAAATCCTGTTACGTGATCGGTTGGAGCGATGGCGGCATTAACGGGCTGCTGTTGGCCATGCGCCACCCGGACAAGGTAAAAAAACTGGCCGTTACCGGCGCCAACCTATGGCCTGACAGCACCGCTGTAGATCCATTTGTATATAAATGGGCCGTTAATATGAATAAGACCGTGCAGGACTCTGCCAAAAAAATGAAAAGCCCGTCGCCCGCAATAAAAAACGAATTAAAGCTGCTCCACCTGTTATCTTACGAGCCGCACATCACTATTGAACAATTGCATACGATTACCTGCCCTACCCTGGTAATTGGCGGCGACCATGACGTGATCCAGCCGAAGCATACCATGCTGATAGCGCAATCTATTAAGAACTCCTATTTATGGATCATCCCTAATTCAGGGCATTCTACTCCTATCTTTAAAAAGGACCAGTTTAACCAGGTGGTTAGTGATTTCTTTTCGCAGGAATTCAGGACAATAGATCAGTTCGGGAGATTTAATTAGGGAGGGATTTGATTAAGTTGATTGAGTAATAGGTTGATTAAGTTAAATTGCAGGTAACTTAATCAACCTATTACTTTACTACCTTAACCTATCCGCTGATTTTACCAGCTTTTCATCTCTTTGTATCGCTTTAAGCGCAAATACGATAAATAATATACTAACGGAGGATAGCAATAATCCGATCCCCCAGTTATGGGTATCGATCTCAACACTTCCCATTACCCCCTTAACTGCCTGTGCCATCCAGAAACTGAAACCAAAAATGACCAAAATAGCGCTATAGCATAAGGCGATCTGCTGGTTGCGGTTTTTATAAAGAAAAATGATCACCAGCGGGATTAACCCAATAATTGCTGCTGCAGCGGTAAGGGCCGTAAAAAACTGGGTGTGCACCTGTTGCCCGTTCACATCCTGGAACACCCCCGTCACCGAGATGGTAAGCGGTTTGCCATCAACATAAACATTGTGAACAAACGGAAAAAGAAAAAGTGCGTAAATGGCTAAGCCGGCCAGTAACAGGTAAATACTTTGTATTCTTTGCAGCATATTTTTTGAATATTAAAAACAAAGATATAATGTTTTAGTTTATAGCTGAATATGATTGTCGTTTGATAATCTGAAAAAAACATTTTGCCGATACGTTTTACCCCCGTAATTAAATAGCCATGACCGACCAACTATCTGCTTTACAGCCTAAAGATATGCAAATTGACGATAAGCTGTTAAAAAAAACATTCCTTGAACATTTAAATTATATCTATTACGGCAAGCAGCACCTTTTACACTTCTTTGACGAAGTTAAAAGTATTGCCAGGCTAAATGTTTTAAAACAAGCCATCCAGGAAGTTATTGACGATACGGTAAGCCAAATTGGCCAATTGGACGATATATACAAGGCCATTAACGAGACGCCCGCCAAAACAAACACGTTAGGTATAAAGGCGCTAACACTTGAGGCCTATCTGTCCGCCATAAAGGCCGGGAAAACACCACTCGAAAAAGACGTTTTTATTCTCTTTTACCTGCAGCAGATTGAAGGTATTGAAATAACCTATTTTAAAGTCTTAAAAAACCTTGCCAAAGCCATAGGTTACAGCAGCTCCTTTCTTGATCAGCCCTTTGACCTTGCCGTAGAAAACAAAATATTATTCGAAGAGATCTATAAGGATTACATTTCATGAGTCGGTAATAATTTTATAAAGATTAAAACACTAAAAGCCGGTATTTCCGATTACGTCCCTAAATCGTTCCCGGATCTATTTAAAGGCACTTAATCATTTACATAATCAACCTGCAATTCAATCAAAAAATGTAAGTTTGTTTCCTATGGCGAGTAGCGAAAAACACCAGGAGACCATCGATTATTTCTTAAAAATAGTTTGGCAAACTGTAGCCAATAAATACAACCAATTAGTTACCGAGTTTGGCATAACCCAATCCATAGGCTACCTGCTGATCAATATTGATGAAAAAGACGGCACTACCGTTTCGCAGGCTGCCACTTTGCTTGGCCTCAAATCAACCAGCTTATCCAGAATGCTGCGCCAGTTAGAGAAATCGGGATTGATCTACCGTGAATCTAACGCGGGCGACAAGCGTTCTGTTAAAATTTATTTAACGCCCCTGGGGAAAGAGAAGCGCCACCTGGCACGTGCGCTGGTAAAAAAATTCAATAACTACCTCAACGCGCACATCAGCGAAAATGATAAAGAGTACCTGATCAAAATGCTAAAAAAGATCAACCAGCTTACCGTTAGTTTTAAACCAGATACATTGGCTTAATTTATAATTGCTTTTACACTTTTCTTGTTTTGTTGCTGGCTGCAATCGGTGTATGGGTTTCAGCAACATTACAACTTTTCAACCTTACAACGGTCCGGCAACTTAATCAACTCAAACCACACACGTTTACCTGAAAATAACCGTTATAGCCTAACAAAGTGTTTTTGTAAAAGGGTGATTTTGCAGCCGTTACAGCCTATTAAGTGTTAAAAAATGTTAAGCTGCTGTTTTTGAATTATAAAAGAATAAATTTGCCGATTGAAAAATCCCCGTACGGCCCAAAAAATCAGGGGCCGTTCAGGAAATGCCGGCAGATCAATCGCTGTAGCCTCGTTAGGTGCGCTGTGAAATTAAAAGGCAAATAAACTGTATGGGACATAAGATGAACAGGATTCTGTTAATTGTATTGCTTGCTGCTGCTGGTTTAAGCTCATGTACCAAAACGGTTGATGTTAAGGCACAGATCAGCGCGCAATTGATTAAAGACGATCAGTTAATTACTACCTATTTAAAAAACAACAACATCACAGCGAGTGTGATCGACTCAGCCGGGGTTTCAACCGGAATTTATTATAAAATAGATACCGCCGGCACAGGTACAGGTTTATTTACAAGTTCAACCCAGGTAACGGTTGGCTGGATTGCCCGGCAGATAAAACAGGATGGCACATTGAGTGGCGTAATTCAGCAGACGGACACTTTTCATCCTACGTTTATTTTAGGTGAAACCTTAAGAGGCTGGCAATTTGGTTTCGAGGATACCAAAAACAGTTTTGGGCCCGGCGGGATAATAACATTATATGTACCATCGCATTATGCATATGGCCCCTTTCCACAGTCCTCGTTAGGGCTGCCGGCCAATGCAGTGCTAGTTTTTCATATAACACTATATAGTATAACTAATTAATAAAAAATCACAACGCAAATACAAGCAACCCGAATAAAAGTGCAAATGAAACAAACCATATTTTCTGTTATAGTAATTTCAATAATAGGCGTTATTTTATCAACAGGCATGACCTCATGCAGGAAAGACAACAATCAACTAACCATTAAGCAATACGATGACATCCAGATAAACAATTACATTGCTGCAAATGGCCTTACCGGTTTTTCAAGAGATACTTCAGGTGGCGACACTACAGGCATCTATTATAAAATCATCAGCCCCGGATCGGGCCCGGCACTTCAGTATTCTGATAAAGTTGCCTTTGTTTATACCTACAAAACTTTAGACGGTTCCTACGTAACATCTGATACGATCGCCAATCATTATTATGACTATGTTGGCCATATTCACAATAATAATTACCCTTTAGGGCTGCAAACTGCGGTTCATAATATATTAAAGTATTCAAACGCTTCCATGCGATTGCTCATCCCGTCGCACCTGGCCTATGGCAAAAACGGTTCAGGTTCGGGTAGCAGCCAGGTGGCCAATAACCGTATTGCGGGCAACGAAAGCCTTGATGTTTACATTCATGCGATAAACTATCTTCCAATAAACAACGCCCCAACAAATGGGTTTCCTGCTTATGACGATATGGTGATACAGAATTACATGAAGGCCAATAATTTAACCGGCTATACCAAAACTGCGGATGGATTGTACTACAGTATATTAACCCCTGGCACAGGTACTGATGCGATACTTACTACCAGTACTATTACGGCGACTTATACCGGCCAGCTATTGGATGGCAATATATTTGATGGCGCCCACAATGGCACAAATGCCGCAACTCTTGCTATTAGCGGTCTTATCCCGGGTGCTGCGGAAGGTTTGCAAAAAGCGGTTGTTGGAACAAAAATTTCCATGTTAATTCCGTCGTCGATAGCCTATGGTATATCGGGTTCTTCGGGTATCCCGCCATTTAGCTGCTTAAGATTCACCTGGCAGATAGTTACGGTAACACAGTAATATTGAGCGGGGGGCATAAATTCTTTTTAACTTATACAGAAAGCGCTTCTTTAAAAACCTTTAAACATCGTTCGCGTGCGAACGCATGATCAACAATGGGTTTTGGATACCTGCTGAAATCAGCATATTCCGGAACCCATTTTTTGATGTATTTAAGCTGCGGATCAAATTTTTTCAACTGCGAATCAGGGCTGAAGATCCTGAAATAAGGTGCAGCATCCGTACCCGAGCCGGCCGACCACTGCCAGCCACCCACGTTGCTGGCCAATTCATAATCCAATAGCTTACACGCAAAATAACGTTCGCCCCAGCGCCAGTCAATCAGCAGGTCCTTACTTAAAAAACTGGCCACCACCATACGCACCCTGTTGTGCATATAGCCGGTATTGTTCAGTTCGCGCATGCCGGCATCCACCAGCGGGTAACCTGTTTCGCCCTTACACCAGGCTTCAAATTGTTTTTCATCATTTACCCAGTTGATCCTGTCATATGCCGGTTTAAATGATTGGTTTGCGGTGTAGGGAAAATGATAAAGGATCATCATATAGAATTCCCGCCAGATGAGTTCGTTCAGCCAGGTTTTCTCTTTGAATTCATATGCGGTACGGGCCAGTTCCCTGATGCTTACCGTTCCAAAACGTAAATGCAGCCCTATATGACTGGTACCTTCAACCGCGGGAAAATCTCTTTTTTCAGGATATGCAGCTATCAGTTCTTTATAGCGAATCTCCGGAAAATCCAGTTTGCTTTTTTCAAAGCCCAGCTTTTCTAAAGCAGGAATTTGTAATGGTTCCGTTTTAAAAAAATTATTAAAATAGTTGCTGCCGGGATAGGCTTTTAAATAAAACGGGGCAAGCTTTTGGTACCATTTACGGTTATAAGGGGTATATACCGTATAAGGTTTGCCGTCGTCTTTTAGTACCTCATCTTTTTCAAAAACCACCTGGTCCTTAAAGGTATGAAATGGAATCTCCTGTTTTTTTAACAGGGTTTGGATTTCGTTGTCACGTTTAACCGCATAGGGCTCGTAATCACGATTGGTATAAACAGCGGTAATTGGGTATTCCTTCAACAGTTGTTCCCATGCGTTTTCAGCCGTATGATACAATACAAGCAAGCTACTGCCGTATTCCTGAAGCTGTTTATCCAGTGCGGTTATTGTTTGATAAATAAAAGTAACACGGGCATCATCTTTATCTTCAAGTTGATCTAATATTTCCTTATCGAATATAAATACAGGCAGCACAGGGTTGGGGCTTTTCAGGGCATGGTAAAGACCGGCATTATCATTAAGCCGGAGATCGCGCCTGAACCAGAAGACAGAAACAGGTATTTTTTTATCCATAAATCGCTTTTAACGCTGACGAAACCTCCGTATAAATAAATTTATACCCGGCAGCTTCAATTTTTTTGGCGGATACCTTGGTACTGCCCAAAACAATCGTACTCATTTCGCCTAATAATAATTTTAATAAAAATGCCGGTACATTGGGCAGCCATAAAGGCTTTTTTAATTGTTTGGCGATAGCCTGCGTCAGTTGTTTATTGGTGACAGGGTTTGGCGCCACCATATTGTAAATCCCTTCAAAATTTTCATTTTCAACCGCGAACAAATACATCCCGATCACATCCTGCACATGGATCCATGGGATCCACTGCCTGCCACTGCCCAGGGGAGCGCCAACAAATAATTTTACCGGCGCAGCCATTTTGGCCAGCGCCCCGCCTTTATCAAGCACTACTCCGGTACGGAATTTCGCTATCTGCAGGCCTAAAGCTTTGCCTTCATCTACAACATTTTCCCATTCCACGCAGCATTTGGCCATAAAATCAGTAAACGGCGGGCTTTCTTCGGTCATCAGTTCTTCGCCGCGATCACTATAATACCCGATAGCCGATGCGGAAATAATGGATCTGACCTGGTGTTTTTTTGTTTTCAGCAAGCCATAGATCAGTTGGATTGATTTGGTGCGGCTATCTATGATCTCCTTTTTCCTTGCCTCCGTCCAGCGGCCGTCAGCTATGCCGGCCCCGGCCAGGTGAATGATGACATCTACCCTGTCAATACAGTGTTCTGCGATCTCCCCCTTATGCACATCCCACAAAAAGGTTTTAACGCGTGGGTCTTTCCCCAACGAACGGCTTAGATGGCTAACGGTATAACCCTTATCCAGCAACTGCTTCGTAAGGCTGCTGCCGATCAGGCCGGTGCCACCGGTAAGGAGGATGTGTTTTTTTGGGTTCATAGTTCATGGTTGCTTTGGTTCATAGTTCATCGTTGATAGTTCATAGAAGGACAGGGTTTTGCTGCTATGAACCATCAACTAATGAACCATGAACTAAATATTTACACTATCTGCAACAACAACTTTGCTGCAAAGAGGTTTTGCGTAGTTTTCGGCAAAATACACGTGGGTAGGGTCAACCTGGTAGGCTTCCTGCTCAGCCGGGCCATCAAACAACAGCAAAAGCGAAACATCATACGAGCGGTCGACGACGCTGCGAAAAGTTTCGGCAGGTACGCCGATATGGATCTGGCGGATATGCGTAATTGGCAAAAGCGTATTTAAACCGTCAATCAATTGCTGTTTATCGGCTTTATCATGAAGCCAGAAATGAACGTGGTGTACAAAGGTGTTTTCGAGAAGCATATGTGAGTTTTTTTATGTGCTAATATGGTAATAAATTGCGATTTGGCCACAGCCGTGAGTGAACAAACTCAATTCGAGTCAATTCGTATAAATCCATTCGCGTTAATTCGCTCCCATTAGTGTAATTCGTGTCAATTCGTGTCAATCAATTCATACAAACTGTTCCACCACATGCGGCTTATACGTATCTGTTTTAACTTCCGCTTTCAACTCATGCAAAATATTATACAGCCCGAAATTGGTGCGGTTAACATAAATAAAGTGCTTTACACCGCGCGCCTGTTTAAACTCGGGCATTTTGGCTACCTTTTCACCAAAGCCGTATAGTTCATCAAAAAAATCGGTTTGGCTGAAATCGAAATGATCGGTAATATATGGTTTGGCAAACAGGCCGATCATTTGCCGGTACATTTTATAATAAAATTCAATTTGCGCAGGGGTATCATTCGGATGGATCATCTCCAGCTGCCGGAAAGCTTTGATCGTTTCCTCTTTGTTTTCCATCAGCCCGGTAGAGGTTAAGGAGAAAAATGGATAATAGAAATCTTCAGGCATTTCTTTAATGCACCCAAAATCTATCACACCGAGTTGGTCATCGCCCGTGATCATAAAATTTCCGGGATGCGGGTCGGCGTGAACTGCACGCAATTCATGCTGCTGAAAATTATAAAAATCCCACAATGCCTGCCCTATTTTATTGCGCAATTGCTGCGATGGGTTGGTGGCTAAAAACTCCCGCAGGTGTTTGCCTTCCAGCCAGTCCATCGTTATGATACGCTTGCTCGATAGTTCGGGATAATATTTCGGAAAAACCACATTTTCCAGCCCTGAACAGGCGTTTGAAAACTCAATGGAACGGCGCACTTCCAGTTCATAGTCGGTTTCCTCCAGCAGGCGTTCTTCTACTTCCCTCATATAAATGTCCAATTCCTTTTCACTCATGCCCAGCATCCGGAAAGCGAATGGCTTTACCAATTTGAGGTCGGATGAAATGGAATCACCTACACCAGGATATTGAATTTTTACCGCTAGTTTTTTGCCATTCAGCTCTGCCTGGTGCACCTGGCCAATGGATGCCGCGTTGGACGAGCGCACATTAAACTTATCGTAAATTTTATCCGGCGTTTTACCAAAATACTTTTTAAACGTTTGCACGATCAGCGGCCCCGACAATGGCGGTGCGTTATACTGAGACTGTGAAAACTTATCGGTATAAGCCTGCGGCAGCAGGTTTTTGTCCATGCTCAGCATTTGCGCCACTTTAAGGGCGCTGCCCTTGAGTTCGCTTAATGATTCATAAATGTCCGATGCATTATCCTCGTTCAGTTCGCTTTTATCCATCTCGGGATTGAAAAGTTTTTTGGAGTAATGCTTGATGTAGTTACCGCCAATTTTAAAGCCGGTTTTTACAAATTTTGCAGAACGTTCAACCTTGGAGGTTGGTATACTATTTTGTTCTTTTGGATTTTCACTCATTTTTTTATTTTTCAAATAATGCGGCCAGCTTGTGCACGGTCAACTCCGAATAGTCATTGATCACCAGGTTTACCGGCTGTAATTCCGCCGCGGTATGCCCGGTAGTTATCCCTACAACTTTCATTCCGGCGCTGTTAGCCGCTTTAACCCCGGCTAATGAATCTTCAAACACCACACATTTTTCAGGCGGCATTCCTAATTTTTGGGCTGCTTTTAAAAATACCTGCGGATCCGGCTTGGGCCTGGTCACCATTGTTGAATTGATGATAGCATCAAAATCGGCCTCAATCGGAATTTTGTTGAATACAAAATCTATATCTTCCTGCGTGGCTGATGTACCCATGGCCATTTTTACCCCGGCATTTTTCAATTCCGTTAAAAAATTCTCCAACCCATTAATGGGTGCCAGGAGAGGCGCATAAAGTTGCCTGTAAAATTCTTCCTTTTCATTCAACAATGCTTTTAATTGCAATTCATCCCTGCCTTCGCCAAAAACACGGCGGATCGTTTCCAATACAGGCACCCCGCTAATACGGGCGTAGTAGGTCTCTTTACTCAACTCACCTTTATCATACTTTTTATATAGCGCCTGCCACGATTTAAAATGGTAAGGGGTATTATCAATCAGGGTGCCGTCCATATCGAAGATGGCGCCGAAGGTATTAGTGACCTCACCTAAATCCTCTCCAAAGGAGAGGACCTCAGCTACACCTGCATTCAATGCCCTCTCCCTTGGAGAGGGTTGGGTGAGGCTAATAGGGCTGGTATTAGTTGTTCCCAAACCCCATGCTCTGTTTAACCCCGCCGTTTTTGGCTAAAAACTTCCCGTATTCGATCAGGTTATCAATGGGCGACCGCTGAAAAAGATCAAACGTAACATTGATACCCTTCTCAATAGCCTCGTCGGTTTTTTCAAAACCTGTTGAGTTATCATTGATCCAAAAATGCAGTACAAAAACCAATTGCACCCAAAGTGCATCTTTGTAACGGTTAGTGAAGAACTTACGCTCCGATAGTTCGTTCGTCTCTATGCCTTCAACAATAATATCGTTGCAAAACGTTTCGAACAGGTCTTTTATCCCGCGGAAAATTTGCGGGGTCGAAAATGTTTTAGGCTGCTTTTTTACACTGTAAACCACAAAACTGCGGCTGCCTTTCAGTAACTCAAAAAAGCTGTAAAAAAATGATAATGCTTTTTCGCGGGCAGTGTATTGCATCCATATTTCCTGCGTTTTAATTTCAGCAATGGTTTTCACCGCGAAACCTGTCCAAATATTTTGCTCAATCGCGTCGAAAGAACTGAAGAAGTTGTAAAAATCCTCTTCCGCTATTTTGTTTTTCTTCGCAAATATGTAAACCGATTTTGGTTGTTCGCCCTCGGTCAATACAAAATCAATATAAGCCTTCTGTATGTTTTCTATGGTAGCCATAAGTGTTTATTTAACGTTATAAAATTATGACATTACGGCTAAGTAAATGTCATTCCTATCTATAATTTAACGATTGGTTTTGAGGGATAGTACAATTAATTTTAGCCCCTCAACATCTTTACATTTGGTTTTACCCGGTATCATCAAAACAATAGTCCGCAATTTTTGAAGCATTGCATTGAATGATGATCCGGCAAGAAAAACAAAATTCATCGGGACTCTGCAATGAACGTAATAAACCGCCTACCGGGTTTTAGATTTATATATTTTTTATTTTTTTAGTTTAAAATGTATTAGCCATGTCAAATATTTATTGCACATTGTGCATGACAATTAAATAAATTGCAAATTTGCGGATTGCAATACTATTGTCCCCTTGATTAAAAATGAGCGAAAAGACGATATTGGTATGGTTCAGGAATGATTTGCGCATCCACGATAATGAGATATTGTTAGAAGCCGCACGTAAAGCAGACAAGGTATTACCCGTATATTGTTTCGACCCATATTATTTCCGCACAAATCCTTCAGGCAATACAAAAACAGGCAGTTTGAGGGCGCGTTTCCTCCTGGAATCAGTAGCCGACCTGAGAAAAAGCCTGCAAAATATCGGTGGTGACCTATTGATTCGCATCGGTAACCCTGCCGGGATCTTACCGCAACTCGCCGAAGAGTACCAAATCAACGAGGTTTACCATCACCGGGAGGTGGCCCACGAAGAAACGGACATATCCGAAGAGGTGGAAACAGCTTTATGGAAACTGAAGCTGAATTTAAAGCACTTTATCGGCCATACGCTATATCATAAAGAGGACCTCCCCTTCCCTATCAAAGATATCCCCGACAGCTTTGCCATATTTAAAAAGAAGATTGAACGCGATAGCACGGTTCGCCCCTGCATCGCCACACCAG
The DNA here is from genome assembly GCF_903913935.1 of uncultured Mucilaginibacter sp. Lineage (GTDB taxonomy): Bacteria > Bacteroidota > Bacteroidia > Sphingobacteriales > Sphingobacteriaceae > Mucilaginibacter. The sequence continues at coordinate 8,721 of NZ_CAIWNH010000164.1, read as the reverse complement.
AGGTTATCCAAACGCCCTTAATAACAAATGCCGGCAAATTGCCAACCCTGCGCGAATTAGGTTTGGATGAACCATTGGATGATCCGCGGGCAGGCGGGCAGTTTTCGGGTGGCGAATCTGCCGCTTTAAACCAATTGGAGCAATTTTTTTTAAACGGCGACCTGTTCGCCAGCGGTAAAGGCGCACGCACACCGTCCATCAATTCTGTTTCGTCAAAATTATCCCCATGGATAGCGTTGGGCTGTATCTCGTTAAGGCATGTTTATTGGGAAGTAACCAAACAGCACCAGGCAACCCATTCAAATCAATATAATTCCTTATTACTTGACCTGTTATGGCGCGATTATTTCAGGTTCATGTTTAAAAAGCACGGGCAAAAATTTATTGCAGCTAAAAACAATAATGAAGGTACCGCCTTACCCGCGGACGATGACGACACACTTTTTGAAAGCTGGAAAAATGGCGAAACGGGCGTACCTCTCATCGATGCTGTGATGCATGAGTTGAATGCTACCGGCTATATCAATAATTACGGGCGCCAAATTGTAGCCGATTACCTGGTACACGACCTGAAAGTTGACTGGACCAAAGGCGCAGCTTATTTTGAAGAAAAACTGGTTGATTACTCCCCCGCCAGCAACTGGGGTAACTGGGCCTTTATCGCTGGCGTAAACGATGCACGTGAAAGCCGCTATGCCATTGCCACAAAACCCCCAACCGACCTGGTGTCCAATAATGATTTTATTGACACCTGGCTGCCTCAGGTAAGCTAAGATAAGTCCGAAAGTCCGAAAAGTCGGGAAGTCCGAAAGAAGCTGCACTGACGTTTCAATAGAAGTACAAAAGCCCAAAATAAAGAAAAAATACAAATCGAGAATTATTTAGGCTTAGCGCTCTCCGTGCCTCTTCCGTATCTCTGTGTTAAAATCTAAAAATGATTTTAAATAAAGGCTGTTTCCTTCCTGAAAAATCCCCCTAAATAAATTAGATAAAAATGTAACCTTTCAGCTATATTTACGTCTAATAATCGTTATGATTATGAACCCCTTCGAGCAATTTACGGTCATTATCGGCATCCTTGCTATCCTCCTGGAAGTGGCCTCTTACGTGCGCGATTTCGTCCATAAGCTTTTCCATAAATAACATTTCGCCTTTCGTTTTTTATCAATACCACGCATTTCTATCAAGTCGCGGTAAAACTTGCTGCCATTCATTCAGCAGTTTACCTATAAAACAACATTTTACAAATTAAATTAAAAGTTTACAAGGCGATATGCTTACTTTTGTGCCGTTTTAAAGATTGGTTTCGCATGGATCGTCTCAATTATATTAATAGCGGAAACGCTGCCTACATAAATTCATTGTACGAGGCATACAAACAAGAGCCTGAATCTGTTGACTTTGGATGGCAAAAATTTTTCGAAGGATTTGATTTTGGAAAAGATGCGCCCGCCGCACCGGTGGCAACTATACCAGCTGAAGCATCAGATCACTTTTTCAAAGAAATAAACGTACTCAATATGATAGATGGGTACCGCTCACGCGGCCATCTCTTCACCAAAACAAATCCCGTTCGCGAACGCCGCAAATACTTCCCAGGCAAAGAACTGGAGACTTTTGGGCTTAGCGATGCTGACCTGGATACTGTTTTTAACGCCGGTGTACAAGTCGGTTTGGGCCCTGCAACCTTACGGGATATCCGCCAGTTACTCGAAGAAACCTATTGTGAATCCATAGGCGCCGAATACAGGTACATCCGCAACCCGATCAAAATCAAATGGTTTGAGGACCGGATGGAAAGCAAACGCAACACCCCCTCCTACACCGTTGAAGAAAAGAAGCTGATCCTGAATAAGCTGAACGAAGCCGTTGTTTTTGAAAACTTTTTAGGCACAAAATTTTTGGGCCAAAAACGTTTCTCGCTCGAAGGCGCCGAAGCGGTGATCCCTGCCCTTGATTCGGTGATCCAAAACGGATCGGAATTGGGTATCGAAGAGTTTATTATTGGCATGGCCCACCGTGGCAGGCTGAATGTGCTCACAAATATCATGGAAAAACCCTATAAGGAGGTTTTTTCGGAATTTGAAGGCAAAAATTTTGATGAGGAAACACCATTCGGCGGCGACGTAAAATATCACCTCGGCTATTCAACGGATGTGGTGACCCAGGGCGGCAAAAAAGTGCATTTAAGCCTTTGCCCCAACCCTTCACATCTGGAAGCGGTTGACCCGGTGGTGGAAGGATTAACCCGTTCAAAAATTGACTTTAAATATAAAGGCGACCATTCCAAAATTGCCCCGATATTGATACATGGCGATGCATCAGTTGCAGGCCAGGGTATAGTTTACGAGGTTTTGCAAATGGAAAAACTTGATGGCTACCGCACTGGCGGAACGATCCACATCGTCATCAATAACCAGATTGGCTTTACTACCAATTACAAGGACGCAAGGTCAAGCACTTATTGTACTGATGTTGCCAAAACAGTTTTATCCCCGGTATTTCACGTAAACGGCGACGATGTAGAGGCCATGGCCTATGTGGTAAACCTGGCGATGGAATACAGGCAGGTATTTCATGAAGATGTATTTATTGACCTTTTATGCTACCGCAGGTACGGGCATAACGAGGCCGATGAGCCTAAATTTACCCAACCGGTATTATACAAGGCGATAGAAGCGCATCCAAATCCGCTGGAGATCTATAAAAAACAATTGCAGGAAGAAGGCAGTATCGACGCGAATTACGCGCAAGAGCTGGAAAAAAACTTCCGTGCGCTTTTGCAAAAAAATCTCGACGAGTCAAAATCTGAAGACCGGATCACCGAAACAGTCCAAATGTTTGAAGGCGTATGGCAGGGAATGCACATCGCAAGTACCAGGGAGTTTTTTGCCCCTGTTGAAACCGCCGTACCGGAAGAAGAATTACTTGAAATTGGTAAAAAAATAACCACGCTTCCTGAAGGAAAAGAGTTTTTCAAAAAAATTGAAAAGCTTTTTGACGAGCGGAACAAAATGGTAACCAAAACCCATGTTTTTGATTGGGCAATGGGCGAGCTCCTGGCTTATGGCTCCTTGTTAAAAGATGGCCACCCGGTTAGGATAAGCGGCGAAGATGTTAAACGCGGTACTTTTTCGCACCGCCATGCGGTATTAACCCTGGTTGATTCGGAAGATGAATATACGCCGTTGGATACCATTGGTGCAGAAGGAAAATTCAGTATTTTTAATTCATTATTGTCTGAATATGGCGTTTTAGGTTTTGAATATGGTTATGCCATGGCAAACCCTAATGCGCTTACTATTTGGGAAGCACAGTTCGGCGACTTTTTTAACGGCGCGCAAATTATTGTCGATCAGTACATCGCCAGCGCCGAAACCAAATGGCAGCGCGGTAACGGCTTGGTTATGTTATTGCCTCACGGTTATGAAGGCCAGGGGCCAGAGCACTCTTCAGCACGTGTTGAGCGCTTTTTGGAACTTTGTGCCGATAGTAATATCCAGGTGGCCAATTGCACCACACCGGCTAACCTATTCCATATTTTAAGACGGCAGATGTTACGGGATTTCCGTAAACCATTGATCATATTTACACCAAAGAGCCTTTTACGCAGCCCTAAATGTGTATCGAAGCTTGAAGAATTTACCCATGGCAAATTTCACGAACTGATTGATGATGACTATGCCGATATTAAAAAAGTAAAACGTGTACTGCTGTGTAGCGGTAAAATATATTACGACCTGCTTGAAAAACAACAGGCTGATAAACGTAAGGATGTAGCAATTGTGCGTATTGAACAATTATACCCTACGCCATTGGTACAGATACTAAAGGTAAAAGCTAAATACAACAAAGCGAATGAATTTATCTGGGTACAGGAAGAGCCAGAAAACATGGGTGCCTGGCCATATATTTGCCGCAAGTTCCACAACGATAAATTAATAAATCTGAATGTAATTTCGCGGAACGAGGGCAGCAGCACCGCTACAGGTTTTGCAAAACAGCATGCGGCACAGCAACTATTAATTGTGTCGAAAGCGTTTGAAGCGCCTCCGGGCAAACAGGTAAAAGCAGCAATTAAAGAAACAGCTGCAAAAATGGCGACCGCCGGAGCGGATTAATTTAGTACTGAGTCGGTAGTCTAAAGTCTTAAGTCAGACAAATTTTGACTCAGGACTTCGGATTCAAGACTTTCGACAGCTAGACCAATATATATAAATACAAAAACAAAAAATGAGTTTAACGATCAAAGTTCCGCCGGTTGGCGAATCTATTACCGAAGTAACCTTAGCTGGCTGGAAAAAGAAAGACGGCGAAGAGGTTAAAATGGATGAAGTAATTGCTGAGCTGGAATCAGACAAGGCAACCTTTGAACTTACTGCTGAAAAAGCAGGTATTTTAAAAATTGTGGCGAAAGAAGGCGATACACTGCCAATTGGCGCTGTGGTAGCTACCATTGAAGATGGCGGCGCTACTGGTTCAGTTGTAAAAGAAAGTGCACCGGCCGCGCAGCCAGTTATAGCTGCCAGTGCACCGGCACCTGTTCCGGCAACTAATGGAGCTGCAAAGGCTACCACCGGTTCATTACAGGTGAAAGTGCCAACTGTAGGCGAATCCATTACCGAGGTAACGCTATCACGCTGGATAAAAAAGGACGGCGATGCCGTTGTTATGGATGAGCCCATCGCTGAACTTGAATCAGATAAAGCAACATTTGAACTAACTGCCGAAAAAGCAGGCATATTAAAAACCATTGCCAAAGAGGGCGATACTTTGCCGATTGGCGCAGTAGTTTGTACCATTGAAGGCGCTGGCGCGGCAAAAGCCGCAGAACCGGCATCATCTGCTGCACCCGTGCTAAATAATAGCAATCCAACCTATGCGTCAGGAACACCGTCACCTGCTGCGGCTAAAATTTTAGCTGAAAAAGGCGTCGATGCCAAAGCATTAAGCGGTACAGGTGTTGGCGGCAGGATCACCAAAGAAGATGCCCTGCTTGCTGAAAAAGTATCCGAAAACCCGCAAATAAATAAAGCGGCCCAAAGCCAGATCGCAGAACCGGCTAAACCCGCCGCACCCGCGCCTAAGGTTGAAGCAGCAACGCCCGGTTCAAGGACGGACCGCCGCGAGAAAATGTCGTCGTTGCGCAAAACAGTGGCTAAACGTTTGGTGGCGGTTAAAAATGAGACCGCCATGCTCACCACCTTTAACGAAGTGGATATGGCGCCAATCATGGAGCTGCGTGCCAAATACAAAGATAAATTCAAAGAAAAACATGGCGTTGGCCTTGGCTTTATGTCATTCTTCACCAAAGCGGTTTGCGAAGCGCTGAAAGAATGGCCTGCCGTTAACGCCCGCATTGAAGGCGAAGAAGTGGTTTACAGCAATTTCGCTGATATTTCCATCGCCGTATCAGCGCCAAAAGGACTGGTTGTTCCGGTGATCCGCAATGCGGAAAGCCTTAGCTTGGCTGGCATTGAAAAAGCGGTTGCCGCATTAGCTGTAAAAGCACGTGATAATAAATTAACCCTCGAAGAAATGACAGGAGGAACCTTCACCATTACCAACGGTGGTGTTTTTGGTTCGATGATGTCGACCCCGATCATCAATTCGCCACAATCGGCTATCCTGGGCATGCACAATATCATTGAGCGCCCTGTGGCTGTAAATGGCCAGGTAGTGATTCGCCCGATGATGTATGTCGCGCTGTCCTATGATCACCGCATCATTGACGGCCGCGAATCGGTAAGCTTCCTGGTAAGGGTAAAACAATTACTGGAAGATCCGGCGAGGTTGTTGTTAGGGGTATAAGCAATCAAACATTCAGGAATCCGGGAATTTTTTAAAAAATTCCCGGATTTTTTATTTTACAGCCTTGTGCAGCTCATTTTCCAATTGAGACACCTTGTCCTGGTCGATATTATCATTAACAACAATCATAAAACCAAGTTGCTCAGTAGGGTAAAACTCACATATCGTATTAAAACCAATTCCGGTGTCGCCGGTATGGTAATAGTCCTTAACGCCATCCTCCAGGTCGTACATCCAGTTTAAGCCGATAGCAAAATCTTTAGGGTTACTGCCCCAAACCAGCTGGTGGCTTAGCTTAACAGCGGGGTCATTCTCCGTCAGCTGCGCCTGCAGGTATTTCATCATATCATTCATCGTCGAGTTCATGCTGGGCCCTCCGGGATAAAACAGGTTGGTATTGATATCAGCGCTGGGATAAGCTTTTAAATCGTACCATTTTATCGCATTTCCGGCTCCATCATATCCCTGAATAAACCGTCCGAGTTGTGCTACTGGGATCCTGGTACGGGTATCATACATGCCGAGATGGGTTTTTAGATAATGTGTTACAAGCACCTCATAAGGCTGCTTATAAATATGTTCCAGCAACAGGATCAACACCTCCATGGCATTGCCATTATACCGGTATTTGGTGCCCGGAATGGTATCAATTTTAAAATGGTGCAGATCCTTTAACAGCGAATCCTGGTTATACCCTAAATAAAAGTTCAGCTGACCGGGCAGTGGAAGTTTTTTAACGCTGTCCATAACGGAAGCTGGAAAATCCCGTGCGGAACCAGGCATGCCCGAGGTATGGCTGGCAATGTCAACAAGGCGCACAGGGTGCTCCTGGTATTGCAGGTTCGGATACTTACCGGGCAGATAAAGCCGGATATCGTCTGTTAGTTTAACCTTTTTTTCAATTACCGCGTCGGCAAGCATGGTGCCTACAAACGTTTTGGCCACCGATCCCAGGTTAAATAGCTGGTCGTATTGCGGTAAGCGGCCTGTACCCTTTACCGACTCTCCATAGCTATACAAATAATTACGCCCATCTTTACAAACGCCGATCAATAGCCCAACCGCCCCTGCATTTTTCATATAAGCGGCCGCGCCTTTTTGAACAGCCGAATCCAAATGGCTTTTTAAAGGGTTGTCGGTTAATACAGGCTGTACAATTTGCGCAGTAGTTAACTGATTGTGCAGAAGTAGTAAAGATAAAAGACAGGCGTAAAATATTTTCATCGTAAAAATAAGACGCACAGCATGATAGATAAGTTACAAAGCTCTTTATTCCATTAGCCTTTCCAAAAAAGATAATAATCCCGAGCGTTAAGGCCGACTGCTTGTTAGCGCTTCTAAAACTACAGATCTATAATCCAAATCCTTCTCTTTTAATTCCACCCATTTATCTGCGCCATTAATATTAAGAAATAATTCTCCCTCGTCATTTTTGGTTTCAAAAAACAACTTGTATTCATCCACGTTTGAATCACCCTCACCTGAACTCCCCGCTACGCTTTTTGCAAACAACTTTAGGTCCACAAAGCTTGCGGAAACTGTGTCGGCAAACTTTGATTCAGCTGCGATCTTTTTCTTGTATAAGGCTGAAAGTTTATGAAGTAAATTATCGCTTTCCGTACCAAGACTCTTAAATGTGATCGCATTTCCAAAACCCTGACTGTTGGCTTTCTTTTTTGTGACAAAAATTAATAGGCCCACGTTGTCTTTATTATCGCTGGAAACTGCTTTGTAGATCTTCGACGAATCATTTTCCGATATATTGATGATCGCCAATCTTATATCCGCACCCCAGCCATCGTCCTTATCGGTTAACACAATTAACGGTTTTATCGCGGAGCCTGAACTACCGGAACTTTTATTTTGATTAAATGAACAACCAATTTGTGTGAGAGCTATAAACAAAACGGCTAATTTTTTCATATGTTGATCGATCGTTTTCATTAATAATTGTATAAGGTTGTATTCGGGGTAGAGACGCGATGCATCGCGTCTCTACGATATGCTGATCAGGACGAATGATCTAAGCCCGCGAAACAAGATAAAAATCATCCTTCCACATCATGCAATTTAAATAAAAAATTCCAAAAAACCTTTTACCTTTAGCCCCTGTCTGCCGGCAGGCAGGTTTCAGCTTATTACCTAAAAATGAACAATATTCTCTGCTTCGGCGAAATACTATGGGATGCTTTTGGCGACGAAAAAGTTGCCGGTGGCGCCCCAATGAATGTGGCAAGGCACCTGGTACAACAGGGTGCAGATGTTTTATTTGCCAGTCGCGTTGGCGACGATGAATCGGGCCATGGCCTGGTTGATTTTTTAAAAGCCAACGGCTTGTACAGCGACCTGATCCAGGTAGACGCCCACCTCCCCACCTGCGAGGTAACCGTGCAGCTGGATAAACACGGGCATGCTACGTACATCATTCCTCAACCGGTATCCTGGGATAATATCCAGCATGAGAACCGTTTGGACGAAGCAGCCAAAGAGGCCTCGGCCATTGTTTACGGCAGCCTGGCCTGCCGCGATACCACTACCCGCGACACATTGCTGAACCTATTGAATGAAACAACAGCACTGAAAATATTTGACGTTAACCTGCGCCCGCCGCACTACACCTTATCCACCATTGAAACACTGGCTGCGGGAGCTAATGTGATCAAAATGAATGAAGATGAAGCTGCATTGCTGATCGGCGGCACGCCTGAAAATCTGAAGGAAGGCATTTTAGAATTCCGCTCGAAATACCACGCCCAAACCATTTGTGTAACCCGCGGCGGTGATGGCGCGATTGTATGGCACGATTACCAGTTTTACGAACACCCAGGTTATAAAGTGGAGGTAGTAGATACCGTAGGTGCCGGCGACTCCTTTTTGGCCGCTTTTGTAAATGGCTTGTTAAAAGGACAG
>NZ_CAIWNH010000163.1 GCF_903913935.1 uncultured Mucilaginibacter sp. | reverse complement strand
TTGGTGTGGTGATTAGCGCGTGCAGAGATTGCTTCGTTCCTCGCAATGAGCGCAGCGGGAAGGACTAATGACCAAAAAAAATCCCCGGCTAAAAGCCAGGGATCTCTTTAATAATTTTACTTGGTTTGAACAGGTAATTATTTCTCCAATATGCCTTCGGCCAGTATCACTACTTTGTTATTGGAAGCCTCAACCACACCGCCTTTAATAAAAAGCGTTTGCTCCTTACCGGCATTGCCGCCGCGAACGGTTACTTTGCCATCTTCAAGCGTGCTGATGATGGGCGCGTGGTTATTTAATATTTCAAAAAATCCCAAAGTGCCTGGAAGAGTTACCGATGTGGCTTCGCCTTCGTAAACGGTTTTGTCGGGAGTCAGGATTTCTAATGTCATGTCTATGATGTGCAAATTTATTGATGTGCAAATGTGCAGATGTGCAGATTTTTTTGATATACTCAGTGTTGAAACATCGATGATTTGATTGGAAAGATGTGCTGGCGTACAACATTTGCACATCTGCATATCCGCACATCATCCTATCTGCACATCTGCATATCTACTCATCCGCACGTTAATTATTAGCTTCCGCTAATAATTTCTTGCCTTTTTCAATCGCTTCTTCAATGCTTCCAACAAGGTTAAAGGCAGCTTCAGGATATTCATCCACTTCGCCGTCCATAATCATGTTAAAGCCTTTGATGGTTTCTTTAATATCAACCAGTACACCTTTTAAGCCGGTAAACTGCTCGGCCACGTGGAAGGGCTGCGATAAGAAACGCTGTACACGGCGTGCGCGCGATACAACCAATTTATCTTCCTCGCTCAACTCGTCCATACCCAGGATGGCGATAATGTCCTGTAGCTCTTTATAGCGCTGCAAAGTTTCCTTTACGCGTTGTGCAGTATTGTAGTGCTCATCGCCCAAAATAGAAGGGCTAAGTATCCGTGAGGTTGAATCCAGTGGATCCACCGCAGGATAGATGCCTAACTCAGCGATCTTACGTGATAATACAGTAGTAGCATCCAGGTGGGCAAATGTTGTTGCCGGTGCAGGGTCAGTCAAGTCATCCGCAGGTACGTAAACGGCCTGTACGGAAGTGATTGAACCGCGTTTGGTTGATGTGATCCGTTCCTGCATGCTACCCATTTCAGTTGCCAGTGTTGGCTGGTAACCTACCGCTGATGGCATACGGCCAAGCAATGCCGATACTTCGGAACCTGCCTGGGTAAAGCGGAAGATGTTGTCAATAAAGAATAATATATCGCGTCCTTTGCCGTCAGCATCACCGTCGCGGAAATATTCTGCAATGGTTAAGCCTGAAAGGGCCACACGTGCACGGGCACCGGGAGGCTCGTTCATTTGTCCGAAAACGAAGGTTGCTTTTGAATCTTTTAATGCTTCAGGGTCAACTTTGGATAAATCCCAGCCGCCTGACTCCATCGAATGCATAAACTCGTCACCATATTTTATGATGCCTGATTCCAGCATTTCGCGCAGTAAGTCGTTACCTTCACGGGTACGCTCACCTACACCGGCGAATACGGATAAACCTGAGTATGCTTTCGCGATGTTGTTGATCAATTCCTGGATCAATACGGTTTTACCTACACCGGCACCACCGAACAATCCGATTTTACCACCCTTGCTGTAAGGCTCTAACAAGTCGATCACCTTGATACCTGTAAAAAGCACTTCAGTTTCTGTCGAAAGGTCTTCAAAACGGGGAGCGCTGGCGTGAATAGGGCGACCAGCCGAGTTGTCCAATTCTTTAATACCGTCGATGGCGCTGCCAACCACGTTAAATACACGTCCTTTAATATCATCGCCAACCGGCATTTTAATAGCCGATTCCAGATCCACAACGTCCATGCCGCGAAGCAATCCGTCGGTTGAATCCATCGCGATGGCGCGAACGCGGTCTTCGCCCAAATGCTGTTGAACTTCTAAAATAACTTTCTGACCATTTTGTTTGGTGATCTCTAATGCATCATAAATTTTTGGAAGATGTGCATTAACTGCGAAGCTTACGTCAACTACCGGACCGATGATCCGTGATATTTTTCCAATGTTTGGCATATATAACCTGGTAATTTAAAGTATTTTCAATGAAATGAGCGCCTTATGAACAGAACCCTCCTTTCAGAGGCGCAAAGTTAAAGTTTTTTGTTAAATATTTAAAGGGTGGATTTAAATATTTTATAGGGAGAAAAGAATATTATTTTTAGGGGGTGAAGGTTTAGTTCATAGATCATGGTTCATAGTTCATGGCGGCTGCAAAAAAGGGTTTAGTTCATGGTTCATAGTTGATGGTTCATGGCAGCTGCAGAAAAGGGTTTAGTTCATGGTTCATGGTTGATGGTTCATGGCAGCTGCAGAAAAGGGTTTAGTTCATGGTTCATGGTTGATGGTTCATGGCAGCTGCAAAAAAAGGGTTCCGTTCAGTGTTGACAGTTCAGGATAGCTACAAAAGAAGCTTTTATACGATCAACCATCAACTCCTTCCTAACTATGAACCATGAACCATGAACTATGAACTCCTTCTATCAACCATGAACTAACACGATCTTCCCG
>NZ_CAIWNH010000162.1 GCF_903913935.1 uncultured Mucilaginibacter sp. | reverse complement strand
CAATGGCGGAGCGCCGAAGATTACCAGAACATGCGCAATAATCCTACCGCATCGCCCTACCTGCAACAGGCGCTGGAGATTGCTACTTTTGCGCCGGGGATGTATGAGGTGGTGAAAACGTTTGAGGCGGGAAGTTAGGTGGACCGCACCTATTCTGCCAGAATCTCATCTGGACTGGGTTTTACCCCTGGTTTAATGCTTTTATTAATTTCTTCTGCAAGCTGTTTGGCTTTGGTTTTATCTCAATCGTAACACCTAACTCCCTGAGCCGCTATTTTACCAAAGTGCTCTTTTTTTCCGGAACGTTTATATTCAGAGTTTCCAGAATAACAAAGTTAAGCGATTGGTATCAGGAATACAATTTGCAGATAAATTGCTTTTTATCAACTTCGCCCATTAAAGCATTGAATACTTGCATAATCCATCGAATCATCTCGCCCGAATGTTTACTTTACCTGCACAAACTTTTTACCCGATTCATTCCAAACCCAATATTCAGTAGCGCACATTGCGCAATCCGAAGCAGATTCGCCGGGATTAACTATTACCAGCCTGCTGGTCGATCTGAACTCATACCCACCCGAAGCCGTCGGACCATCGTAAATAAGACCGGTTTTCACATCAACAACTGCTGCTGACTGGCAGCTTGAGCCGCAACCCCAATAAGCAAAGCAATAATGACCGGCAAAGTTTAAACCTGTCGATTCCCGCCAGCCAATCATGTCATCTTTAGAATAATAGGTATGCGTGATAATGGTTCTGAACATTTCACCTAAACGATTGCTTTTCAATAACGGTTTTGCTTTATGCCCCGTATATAAATAAGCCGGATATTGTTTAAAAGATGGGTGTCGTGTTACATTGGTCAGGCTGAGCAGCAAAACCGCCAAACAGGCCAGGTATTTAAAGTGTAGTTTCATTCGATATGAAATACTAAGAAAGCGGCTATATACTCAAGACTTTCGACTATCGATTCCAGACTCAAACCACTTACCTCAACTCCCCATTAATCCTCTTTCCTGTCCCCGCAGGGTCCTCTGCGTGAAACCTCGGGGGAAGGAATTAGCTAATCATTTCAAAAACCGGGGAAACTTTCATTTTTAGTAATTCCAGTAAATTTGAATTTTCAATCGTTCGGTCGTCGGAAAATATTTCGATCTTATTTTCTGACACTTCTTTCAAAATAAAAGGATAATTAGTTCCATCAGATTTTAATTCCAGGAGTGCGGACTGGACGTCTGAATCATCATATTTGAAATCTAATTCGAATCCAAATAATACTATTTCACAATTAGTAAGTAGATGTTCCACAACGATAATTAATTGGTGCTCCAAAAAATACCACGCGCGAAAGTATATGCAAACGACGCATCTATCTTCCAACAAAGTAATGGAAAAATAATTATCTCCGAGTTGAAATCTAAAGACAATTTCTTCGTCGGCATGAACATTGTGAGTAAAAATGCTTGGATCAAAGTCAACTTCTTTGGACTTGCCTTCTTTCCAATTATTGACATATATCACCAATAGCTTAAAAGGCACTATATTCATCAATGAGTTAATAACCTCTTCATTGTAATATTTAAGTATAACGTAGATTTCGACATTGCCTAATGCGCCCAACCGTTCGTCCATGTTGTTTTTTATTAAATTGCTTTATGTAGGTCTCGGTCTTGGTTGCGTCTTTTTAAAAGACCCTTGTATTTGGATGTAAATGTGTCTTAATACAGTTTTTACATAATTGGTTAATGATAGCGTTTCGGAAATACCGATTTTAAAAACATACGGCGCAGGGTGCTTTACGAGATATCCTGCGGGGGGCATTTCGACTCAGGACTTTAGACTACAGACTTTCGGCTTATGCCCCTACCTCATCCCCCCATTAATCCCCTCCAACACCCCGCTCCCCGGGCACAATTCCTCTTGCCCTAAACTATTCAAAGCCCTGTCGGAGGTTTGGATGGTATGGTGCAGGTCGGTCGATTCAGGGTTGATATAGAGTAAACCGGTGAGGATCTCGTTTTTGTTGCGGGCGTTTTGAAGCGCGTTCATTGCCGAGAGCCTGTCGTATGGATCAAGGTCGTCAGCCAGTTTTTCCAGGTGGATATAGGAGCCGT
>NZ_CAIWNH010000161.1 GCF_903913935.1 uncultured Mucilaginibacter sp. | reverse complement strand
CTTTGCGTTCTCGTCTCCGTGATCTCTGTGGTTAAATTTTACCACAGAGTGCTCAAAGAAGGCGCAGAGAGGCACAGAGTTTTTATAGCGCAAAATATAATTTTGTATAATCCGTCTTTGTTCTACTTATGATACAGCCTCTACATAAAAAATTTCTATGATCCGTTTCTATTTACTTATCATCGTTTCCCTCATCTCCCTGCTGGCATTTTTAAAAGCTCCAGAATATCATTTGTGGCTGCTGGCTATCGGGGTGACTGAATTTCCGCTCATTTTCTTCGGCATCAGCCTGCTGCTTACCTTAACCGGTTTCTGGGCGCATAAATATCAAATGGCCGGCACTATTTTAGGCGTGGTCACCATGCTGATCTTTTTATCGCCGATTGTTCGGGCATATTGGGTTTCGAAGACTTTGAAAGCAGATATGGCGAAGGCATTTGAAAGCGCCGACGGCATAGGCAGGCCTAAATTATCTGCTGCTGCGCCCTTCAGTTTCTGGAATTTATTTAAAGGAAGCGATACGATTGGCTACCGGTCGATTACCTATGTAAAATACAAGGACACAGCGTTGAAACTGGATTTTTACCCGGCGCAGGACCAGGGAGCCGACTTCCTTGTACCAAAACCCTGCGTAATTGTAGTCCACGGAGGCTCATGGGCGGGCGGCGATAGTAAGCAGTTACCTGAATTAAACAGTTACCTTGCCCTAAAGGGTTATAATGTCGCCGCTATAAACTATCGCATGGCGCCTAAATGGCAACCCCCGGCACCAGTGGAGGATATTCAATCAGCAATAGCCTATTTAAAATCACATGCAGATGAACTGCATATCGACATTAAGAATTTTGTATTGCTGGGACGTTCGGCCGGCGCACAGATCGCTACGTTGGCCGCTTATACTATCAATGAACCATCGTTAAAAGGTGTAATTGATTTTTATGGCCCGGAAGATATGGTTTGGGGATATTCCATCCCGTCTAACCCGCTGATCATGGACTCAAGGAAGGTAATGGAGGATTATATCGGAGGCACATTCAGCAAAGTGCCTCAAAAATATTTTGCCTGCTCTCCTTTGGAATTTGTGAGCAAACAGTCGCCGCCAACACTTATCATACATGGCAGTAACGATGTGCTGGTTTCGCCTGAACACAGCCGCCGGCTTAACTTAAAATTACAACAAAACGGCATTAAACATTACTGGCTGAAACTACCCTGGGCCACCCATGGCTTTGATTATAATTTAAACGGCCCGGGCGGACAATTGTCTACCTTCGCCGTAGCAACATTTTTAAAAACTGTATGCCCCCCGACCCCTAAAGGGGGAGGAGTAAAATATTGATACTACATGGAAATAAATACAGGCACAATAAGCTCCTCCGCCAATGGGCGGATGCCAGGGGGCAAAACAGCCATTATCGGAACCGGAATAGCAGGCATGGGTTGCGCCCACTTTCTGCATCAGCAAACCGACCTTACTATTTACGAACAAAACGATTACATAGGCGGCCATACCAACACGGTTACCGTTGACGAGGATGGCAAGCCGGTTTATATTGATACCGGGTTTATGGTCTTTAACTTTAAAACCTATCCCAACCTCTGTAAGCTTTTTGATGAGATCAAAGCCCCGGTAAAAAAAACGGATATGTCGTTCAGCGTGCAGCATGTGCCGAGCGGTTTGGAGTACAGCGGATCAAGCGTTAACCACCTCTTCGCCCAGCGCAAAAATCTTTTCAACCTTAAATACATCAAGATGCTGAACCAGATCGGCAGGTTTAACAAGGAAAGTATAAAGATCCTGGATGATCCCAGGTATGCCAATTACTCCATCGGTGAATATGTAAAAGAATTTGGCTTTGGGGAGGATATGCTGTGGAAATACCTGGTACCGATGAGTTCAGCAGTTTGGTCGACCCCAATGGAGCAGATGCTTGATTTTCCGGCGGTAACACTCATCAGGTTTTTCCTGAACCATGGTTTTTTAGGGCTTGATACCCAGCACCAATGGTACACGCTGGAAAAAGGAAGCCAGGCCTACCGGGAAATTCTCATCAAACCATTTAAAGACCGCATCAGCATCAACCGCAAGGCGGTAAAGGTTAATCGGCAGGCAAACGGCAAAGTGGTGGTTCACGCTTCCGATGGCACCCAGGAAACATTCGACAGGGTAATTATTGCAGCACACGGTGACCAGGCGCTTCAAATGCTGGAAGCTCCAACCAGCGCAGAGGAAAGACTGCTGTCGAAATTTAAATACCAGTATAACAAGGCGGTGCTGCATACTGATAAGCGCATTATGCCCAAATCCAAACTAGCCTGGAGCAGCTGGAACTATCGCATTCAAATGCAGGATGGCAAACTGACACCCACCACCATTTACTGGATGAACCGCCTGCAGCAGGTATCTGATAAAAAAGATTATTTTGTTTCCGTCAACCCGCATAATGGGCTTGATGAAAAAAAGATCATCAAAGAACTGGATTATGAACATCCATTATTTGATGTACCGGCCATCAACGCACAGGCCGAATTGCACCGACTAAATGAAACCGGCCCGGTTTATTTTTGCGGCAGCTATTTTAAATATGGCTTTCATGAAGATGCTTTTGCGAGCGCGGTGGAGTTGTGCGCGCGGCTAACGCAGGGCTCTGCCCGGCGTTGACGTATTACGTCCTTTCAGGACTTAGCAATTTTTTCCAAGTCCTGAAAGGACGTCATAAGTTCGCGACGGGTATAGCCCATCGCACAAAGGTTTAACTTATTTCGTATATTCACTTAAGCAATTGCCCCAATGAATTCCTGCCTCTATAAAGCAAAAGTAATGCATCACCGGATGGCCCCTAAAGTGCACCGGTTCCATTACAACGTATTTATGTTTTATTTAGACCTGGACGAGATCGACGGCCTTTCCAAAAAACTGAAATTCATGAGCCGCAACCGGTTCAATCTTTTTAATTTCAGGGATAAGGATCATTTGCAATTACCGAAAGAAAACCCGGATACTTCCAAAAATATTCGGAAGCATATCACCAATTATTTAGCATCAAACGGCGTTACTATCGGCAATGGGCGCATTATGGTGCTTACCAATCTGTGTACCCTGGGTTACCAGTTTAACCCGGTTTCGTTTTATTATTGTTATGATGAAGCAGGCAAAATAGTATGTTCCATAGTGGAGGTTTGCAATACCTTTCTGGAAATGAAGCCCTATTTTTTGGGTTTGGAAACACTGAAGGACGAACAGTTTAAACTGAACACCACTAAGTATTTTTACGTATCGCCGTTTATTGATATGGATACCAATTTTGATTTCGACCTGCACATTCCCGGCGAAAAATTGCAGGTTAAAATTGATGATTATGACAAAGACGGTAACCGTTTTTTTATCAGTACCTTAAGTGGTAAGCGCAAGCCTTTAAAAGACGCCACCCTGCTGCTTTATTTTTTGAGTTTCCCGTTTATCACCCTAAAAATAATAAGTTTAATACACTGGCAGGCTTTAAAATTGTGGCTAAAAAAGATCCCCTACCATAAAAAAGGAGACGATCTGCCGCTGCAAAAAGAGGTATATCGCCCTTATAGTTAATTTAATTTTTTGTACCTTAACAAAACTTTCAACCAATTATTTTACGTACATATTTCACGCAACACGTACAGCATTTATTGAATTATGGCCAACACTATTACTATCGCAAAAAAAGGGAGCTTTTACCAGGATATTGTTTTGAAGTTCCTTTCCAAAATGGAGAACGGGACTTTATACCTTACCCTGCCAAACGGCGAACAGATCGTTATGGGAAATGGTGATGGTACAATTTCGGCGAGCATCATCATAAATAGCGAAGCGTTTTATAAACGTGTTATTTTATATGGCGATATTGGTTTTGGCGAAGCTTATGTGGATGGTTTGTGGGAGACGGACAATATTACCAATGTGATTAAATGGGTACTGCTTAACGTTGAAAATGCACCCGGTGTTTCGGGCAGTAATATCCAAACCCTTTCACTTAACCTGCTGAAGATCTATAATAAGCTGTTCCACAAAAAAAGAGCCAATACCGTTGAAGGATCACGAAAGAACATTTCGGAACATTACGACCTGAACAATGATTTTTTCGCCAGCTTCCTGGATCCGACCATGACCTATTCCAGCGCTTATTTTTATCGTGACGGGTTATCCCTGCAGGAAGCACAATTGGCCAAATATGAACGCTTATGCCGGCAGCTGCATTTAAAGCCGCAGGACCATGTGCTGGAGATCGGCAGCGGATGGGGCGGCAATGCTATTTACATGGCTAAAACTTATGGCTGCAAAGTAACCTCATTAACCATCTCCGAAGAGCAGCATAAAATGGCCGTTGAGCGTGTGGAGGCTGCAGGATTAAGCGGCAAAGTAAAGATCCTGCTGAAAGATTACCGCCTGATGGAAGGCACCTTTGATAAGATCGTATCCGTTGAAATGCTGGAAGCTGTGGGCTATAAATTCATGGACGTTTATTTTAAAAAATGCCACGAGTTGTTAAAGAAAAACGGCATCCTGGCCCTGCAGGTAATTACCTCGCCCGACTCAAGGTTTGAAAGCCTGCGCAAAGGTGTGGACTGGATCCAGAAACATATTTTCCCGGGCTCATTGCTTCCCTCTGTAGGGGCCATAAATAATTCGATCAATAAAACCGGCGACTTAACCCTGGTCGACCTGAAAGATATAGGGCTTGACTATGCTAAAACACTTAAACTTTGGCACGATGCCTTTAATGCAAATCTTGCCAAAGTAAAATCGCTTGGCTTTGATGAAACGTTCATCCGCAAATGGAACTATTATTTATGTTATTGCGAAGCTGCTTTTGCCATGCGCAATATCAATGTAATGCACCTGGTTTACGCCAGGCCGAATAATACGGCAAGATAGGGTGAGTGAGTTGAATGGGGATATTTAGCAGGGTAAGTCGTCGTTTGTACTTAAATGTTGATCAAAGTTAAACTTATTCAACCACTTAACTATTCAATTAATTTTCCTTTCCCTGAAACGGGTAAAGAAAATGAAGGCGATCAAACAAAGCACAAAACCACAGATGCCGTTAAGGCGCAGGCCATAATCGTGGCCGGGGTCTTTGCCATAAACAGTTAAAAAGGCAAATAGTGCTATTCCCAAAGTTTGCCCCAGTTTTACAAACAGGAATTTTACCGCGAAAAACATTCCTTCGCGGTTTTCGCCGGTTACCCGGGCGTCCCGTTCGGCTATTTCTGCAAGGATGGCGTTTGGTAAAATACCCAGCGACGCCAGAGGGAACGCTGCCAATAAAACCATTGTGTAGACCTGTGCCTTCGGAGAAACGGGGAATTTACCCAAAAAGTAGATCATGGCAAAAATCAGGCTCAACAGGGCGAATGAAAACAGCACCAATGATTTTTTTCCATATTTTCCGGAAATATAATTGATCAGCGGATAAAATATCAATGAGCCAATCACCATCGTTCCCATTAGCAAGCCCCCCATTGACTCGGGCAGATGAAGCAGCACGGTAACAAAATACAAAAGCCCACTGGATATAATGCTTAGCGCCATGTAAAAGGAAAAATCCGAAATGAGGTAATATTTGAAATTACGCTGGCTGAAGGTTTTCCGGATAGCGAGCAATATAGGCAAATGAGTTGGCTGTTTACTGACAAGGTATTTTCGCTCGTCGATAGCCAATACCGGGATCAGCATAATGAT
>NZ_CAIWNH010000160.1 GCF_903913935.1 uncultured Mucilaginibacter sp. | reverse complement strand
TTAAAAAATCACCTTCAAAACATACTTTTAATCACCTACAGACCACTATCTTTTTTTTACGCTACATAAATAGCCAAAAACGCCCGGAAACGTAATATCATAATAAGGGCTTTAAACAGTTCTTTTATTCCATTTTAAAACCCCTTTAAATATTACTTTAAAGGGGTTTTTTTATACATTTGCAGTGCGAACCATTCTTCATAATAACATGCCCGGCTTTGTTTACCCCAATATAGGTACAGCCCGGACGCAAAGCAGCTTTCGGGCTGCTTCTGTTATGATGAATGGTTCGCACCTTTATCTGTCCGGGCTTTTTTTTAACTTAATGGATAGTTAGCTGTCAGCACTTCCACTTTCCTTTTCAAATATCCACTCTTAGTATTTACCGTTACATTTTGCTCAACTGACCACATTTGCCAGCCATATTGCTTTGCGTATTTTAATAACAACGCTGATGGATATGATGACAACAAAAATTTACCCTCGATCTTACTCAAGGTGATTAGCAAGTTTTCAAAGTCCTGTTCAGTATAACCGTTATAGTGGCCACAGTCGCTATTAAAATAGGGAGGGTCACAATAAAAGAAGCTATTTAAAGTGTCGCGGCTTCGAATAACATATAAAGCATCAGCACATTCTAACTGAACATTCTGCAACCTTATAGCTAATTCTTCTGTAAAGCTGTCGCGTTTATTGATTACTTTCTTTGTGGTGGTATTTTTAGACTTATCATACCCGAATGTCCCGTCCAGTTGAGCGCAAAAGCTTTGACTGCTTAATAACCAAACGGCCCACGCACGTTTGATTTCGCTAAACATATCAGGATTATTGTAGATCACCGAAGCTTTGCGATGCAGATCGCGGCTATGCAGCGTTATCCTGATCTCCTTTTCGAGGCTTACAAAATCGTTTTGAACTACTTTGTAAAAGTTGATGAGTTCTTTATTCGTATCATTTAAAACCTCTATCGGTGATGGCTCTTTTGCAAAGAATATTGCACCACCACCGATAAAAGGCTCACTGTAGAGCGTATGCTCAGGTATCAAAGAACAAATTTTTGTTGCTAATTTTTGTTTACCGCCGTAATAGCTTACCGGCGTTTTCATTTTCGCGTTGTACATTTTATATAATTAGGTTTGCTGCTTTGCTTACCCTAACTACAAGTATGTCTTAAATATTCACGAAGGTTGTACCTGGTATAAAATCACCGGCGTTATGTTTAGCCAATAGATCGCGCCAGTTGTGCCCGTATTTATTTTCAAAATGCGGACTGTCTTTTAAGCCTGAAAAGTTTCCGCCCCATGTCACTCCGTATTTTTCCATAATGGAAACAACCTGCATCCAGTGTGGCCCTACAACGTAGTCATCTTTACCATTCGTCACCATGGCAAAGTCGAAGGCTAACCCATAATTATGATAGCTTTCTCCAGCTGGCGCTTTTGTGATAATTTCACCGGGAGCGGTTCGGCCTTGCGCATAATCGGCGTTGCTTTGCTGGAAAGTGCGGAGACCTTGTATAACTATGATCTGCACATTTGCAGGCATCTTAGCCTGTGCCTCTGTCCATGCCGCAATTGCTGACGGCCTGAATTTTGGGTGAAGCGTAGTGAGGGCATTTAATGATCTTATATCCATTTTTTTATTTGTTTTATACAACATCTGGTTTAACTACTGGCATTACCCAGCCGTCAACGGCGGTTATTACCCCGTTTAAAAAAATATACTTTCCATACCCGAGGGTAGAAATAAAATCGTCCGGTATACCCCCGGTGCAAAGCACACAGTCCACATTTTCGGTATGGCTTATCAGTTGGATGTTTCCGTAATTATCGGCTCTTATATACATTCTATACAGCTGTTTGAGTTACTACTTGTAATGTTGAGGCGTTCTGATCTGCGATAATAAACCGATTATTGGCGGTAATCGGGTCAAAGGCTATGCCATACGCTGAACTAAAGTTTGCGCCTGGTAATACTCCCGTATTGGCATAAGTACCTAAATTGATACCCGACACCGTTCCGCTATCTCTATTAGTTGTTAAGGCGCGGTTATTAAGAGATACAGGGTCAAATGTCACCTGACATGGTACACCCAGCCCCGTTGCCGTTCCCAATGAGGCAAAAGTTGTTGCATTTAAAAACACAACACTTCCCGACAGATATGACACGGCCAGCCGGTTATTAGCTGCAACCGGATCAAAGTCAATACCAAATGGCTGTGTAGATGCAGCAAAAGACGATGCCGTTGTATTGGTGCTGGTATTGATTATATAGATTATTGAGGTCGAAAAATCGCACACAAACGCCCGGTGATTGGCCGATACAGGGTCAATAGCGATACCACGTAAATCCGTGAAGCCTGTTATCGTGGTGATGATACTGTAAGTACTACCATTGATAACCCAAAGGCTTGAACCGCCGCAGGCATATATAGTATTTGTACTGGTGTCGATTGCTACAGCCTGAATACTTGATAACCCGGTGATAGTGGCGACAATGGCAAACGTAGTTGCATTGACTACCGACAATGTGCCGGGGCCATTATTAGGAACAAAAAGGCGATTATTCGCCGTTATAAGATCATAACAAATACGGCGGGTTGAATTTGATGTTGTACCGCTGCTTGTGGTAAGATAAATAAACTTATCCCGCACCCTAAATACCACACCGCTAATCGTCCAGCTGGTTGTACCTGTTTTTAATATATGCATTACGCGTCAGTTTTAGGTATTTTGAACCATATCGTGCCGGTTCGTTTTTCGTAAATGTTATTAGTCCCCCTTACTTTTTGGCCTATCAGGGCAGACGGGTAAGCCGTATTTAAATTGGCACTTGTTTTATCTCCGCCGATGTCGCTTATATCAGCCAGGTATAATTCAACACTGTCGCTCGTAAAAACAAAGCGCATCCATTGATTAGTGGCGATACATTCATATTTGTAAACCGAATCATAAGCAATCTGCCCTTTTACCCCTGTAACGGTTGTGTTTAACCCAGCGGTAAAGGTTGCAGATGTTAGTGCAGTTGCCGAAACAACTTGCTCAACGGCATCGTAATTTATCTGAACCCCGCTGGGGGTTACCGAAAGTATTTTTTCTCCAGTAGTTACGGTAGGTAACGCGGCCGGGAACGAGTTGATAATTTGAAAGTGTGTACCATCGTAGGCTAAACAAACAATTTGTCCGGCCGGGATATCATTGGAAATTAAAGCAGCCGTTGCATTTTTAACTATTGCTATTGCACCCAATGAATTTATATTTAAAGTGGCCGCTCCGGTGTTAGCATTGGTGAATTGTATAAACAACTGCAAAGGGGATGAGTAAGTTGTTATCCCCGTCACGGCAGCCGCATAGGTATTTGTTCCTGATGCTACTGCCGCCGATACGCCGCCGCCGGTTGGCGGCGGTATCCATTGCGTATTATAATTAGTAGCATCAATTTTGGATAATATTTGTCCAGCGGTGCCTCCTACAGGTACGCCGGGGCCTGTCGCTCCGGTTGCACCCGTAGCCCCCGTTGGGCCTGTCGCCCCGGTAGCGCCGTTAGTTCCATTAGTTCCGGCTGCGCCAGTTGCCCCCGTTGCACCTGTGGCACCAGCAGCGCCCGTTGGGCCTATAGCGCCAACTGCGCCATTAGTTCCATTAGTTCCCGCCGCGCCCGTTGCACCTGTCGCCCCAGTTGCTCCGGTTGCTCCTGTGGGGCCAGCAGGTCCTACAGGCCCGGTTGTAGTAGCGCCGCCTGCCGCCCATAAACTGTTAGCACTATCCCAAATATAATCTATGGCATCTACGCCTGTTGATTCAACAATGGCGTACTGTCCGTCTATCCCTGTTGGATGCGCTGCCGCCAATGCCGCAGCGCTTGCATATACGCCAACAAATAATTCGCCGGCAATACGCGCAGCGGTTTCAGCGGCCAAATCTGCGGCTGATGCTTTTTGCCCTAAAATTGTAGCCAGCCCGGTAACGTCCGCAATGGCAATCGTATCGTCTACTTTGTTGTAGCAACTATCTATTAAATCGGCAAATTGACCTTGTGTAGGCTTTTTACCAGTTAAAAAAAATGTTTTTAATGTCGCTCTATTATCCATATTAATTAAAGCTTTTGAATAAATAACGAAACCATATAAGGCTGTAAGTTATTATGGGCCTGATCTCCTCCAGTACTTCCGGTCGTACCGGGGTTCGCGCTTGTATTGCTGGGGCGCGTACTACTTGACCCGAAATCGTCTCCACCAGTTGGGTCAATAAAACTATGACCATGGCCTGGCATTTCAGCAATAGTGAGCAGATGTGTTTTTTCACCCCCTGCGGCGGTCATCGATGCAAACTCTATTTGTGACGGGTCGCGCTGTACAGCGACTTTTCCCAATCGGTTCACAGTGCCGTTATTGCCGTTACAAATAGCCCAGCCTAAACGGGCGTTAGTTCCTAATCCGAGGGTAGGCCCGGCGCTAACAAAATTGGCCGCTATATATACTTCGGTACAATCAATTTGCTTCACATCGCCCGTTTGCCAAATATTCGCAACGTCCGCGATCACACCTTCAGCAGTTACCCTCACAAAATTAGCCCATGGGTTATTTTGTACACCGTCATCACCAAATTGCGCTACCCTGGTTATGTTAGCGGGGAAAATGCTACCGTTAAAATAAGTAAGGTCACCATCGGTTTCAACTATAATAACCTTTGGCCCAATAACGCCGCCCACAAACGGAAATATCTGCCCATTTATAGCTACAATGCCATTACCTGCACTTAAGCCAGCCACAACACACCCGGATATAATAACGAGCGGCCCAACCAAATTAGCCAGTGCGCTTTCAGTCTCCAGTATCCCTTTTTGAAGGTCATTTAAAACGCCCTGATCTAAGGGAAAGCCGCCCGTTTCGGTTAAATTATATTGAATATTCATACTCTATAAATTGCGTATCGTTTGCTGGCCAGCTTGTATTTATTTACAAGGGCAGTTAATTGTATCATGTCTGTAACCGTCATGCTTATTGCTTTCGGCACCCATACTATAAAATCCACACCGGTATCAGCGTAGTCAGCCCTATTCCAAAGGGGGATGCTTGGATTTAAAAACACCGGCTGCGCTTCTGTGCGGGTGTACAAGTAAATGCGGTTCTTGTTAAAGCCATCGGTTATATAAATGGTGCGGTTTACCATATCAAAGGCATCGTTAAAAACGGCTTCCATACTAAACACACGGCTATCGTGTCCAATGTCGTACAGATCAGCGGCGCGTTGCACCATAAATTCACTATACATGCTTACCACTCCGGCGCATAATGTTTGCATCCACGCAAAATATACCGGCTGCCTGCGCAATAGCGGTAGCATCCACGTGATAAGCTTGCTAAATACTATATTAAACATAAGCCGTATAAGTTATCAGTGGGTAACCGGGTGCCAAAACGAAGTACCCACCGTCAGGTACATAAATTTCATCAATATTAGTATAAGGAAATGCGCCGTATTGCGCTTGTGCAAGCGTAATGTTTGGCAATATTACCCCGCTAACGGTTTGCAAATAATTACTTAGCCGTGTGCTGCTATATTCACCTTCGTAGCCCAGCGATTGCAAATAAGCGTTTATGCCATCCAATACCGGCGTATCATCAGTGCCGTCAATGCGGGTGCCATCGCTTTTTAATATCAAAGGGTCGTAAAACACCTGTATCCCTAACCTTAAACTGTCCCCAGGCAAGCTTTGGGCTATAATGTTTACGCCGGCATCTTTTTGTTTATTCATAAACTGCGTAAAGGCCAGCATTTCAGCAGTAAGAAGTTGGGTATATACACCGTCTACCAGCTTAACAACCTTTACCCGTAAGCCTATCGCTGTGGCCGTGCTTACTTCGGTTACCGCAGCCTGTGCTATTATCTGCTGGGCGGTTATCTGATCGGGGGTTAGCCCGGTGTTAGCGTACTGATCTGTGTCAGGTATGGTATCCTGTCCGTATTGAAATCTTAGCGCTAAAGCTTGATACCAGGTCGGTGAATGTAGTTTTTGCGCCGCGAACAGGAGCGCCATTGCTATCCCGTGCAAATCAAAAACATTATCCAGCGCACACATAATAACGGCAACAACGTACATCCATAAGTTCCAGTCCGCAACCTGGCTATTGCTGTTGACAGCCATAGGGTCAGGCGTAGCTGTTGAACCAGCCACAAGGCCGTTGAGCCCCGGCGTGTTATTCTTTTGCGTTAATAAAAGCTGATACCAGTAATCTATTGTACGTGCCATAATCGGTGTAATCCTTTTTTAATCAGTGTAATCATTGTGCCACAAAATCAAACTCAATGCCCCAATAACCTATCCCTTCAGGTAATGCCGGGATCCCGCTGGCAATGCTTGTTATTCCGGTTGCGGGCTTATAACCATTCGCCTTAAATATTTGCAGCATCGCCGCGTTAAATGGAGTTAGCCCGTAGTTAAAACTTTGTCCCGGTTGCAGATCATCGCTGTAAGCCATATTGTTTAATAAGGCCAATGCAAACCATCCCTCCAAACTGCCAAGCTGCTGTGTGGCCATGTCCATTAGCGTTTGACCTACCATCACGTTAACCGGCTTTACGGTAATGTAATCGAAGTTGGGTACGCTGCTGGCTATATAGCTTATCCCTGTACTTTGCAGGGTTGCACCTGGTAGTATATTATCGGTATAGCCCAAATTGTTAAGGGCGCAAAAAGCAAAGAAATCCTCCATGCTGTTTGCCGATAGTATAACCGCATCCGGTAGCGTCATGCCAGTTTTAACCAGCATACGGCGCGTTTACATTTATTTTCCCATTAACCATTGCAAGGCTTTGCACGTTCATGCCGTCACCTGCATACTTTATGCGTATCTGTCGCATTAAGTCGCTGGTATCTCCCGTATCATTCAAAAAATTCATTATGCCCACACAGGCATCAGGGAATTGCTTATAATCATTTGCTGCCCCCATTAGCAGGGCCTTTTGATTTTGCAAAGTGCTGTCACCTTTTACAAAGTCCCCATCGCCTATAAGCAAGTCGCTGGTAGTGTTGTCAACTAAGTAATCTATCATTCCAAACCTCCTATAAAATCTCCTGTCACCGGGCCGCCTGGCGCTGTCAGGCCTTCGGTATAAACAATGGATGCACTACGTACATAAGTATCAATTGCAGTGGCCAGCCCATTTATAAAATTTGTTTCTGCCGTTTCCGCATCCACACTTGCCACCAGTGTAGCATCATATAACTCCTTTAAATTTGTTTTTAAGCCGGGTAAGTCAAGTCCCATTTTATACTAATAAGCTATTTATTAAAGTCTGTAAATTCTCAATCCCTGCAATATCTTTCGGGGCGTAAATGGCCAGCATTTGGGTTACAAACCCCGTTAAAACATCTTTCAAACTGGTAGTGCCGTTGCTAAGCTGAAAGCCCGTAGCATCTACTTTTAAAACCATTGCGCCAATCGTTACCCGGTAGCTGGTGATCACGTCAGCGGCTATCAGGATAAAATCGTCCTCCCCAATCTTGCCGACTACAATAGATGCATTTACGGCAGGCAATACGTCTATGCTTTGATTGCTGCTAACAACGGCACGTAGCCTTACCTCAAATACCTCAACCTCATCATCCAGCAATACATCGCAGGTATAAGCTTCCGTATCTATGGCCGTTACGGTAGCATCATGAAACGCCGGAGGCCCCCCGGAGTGGGCTTGCTCTAAAAAGCTTTCTCGTAATTTAGCTAACCGCTCCACCGTCTAACCTGTATGTAATTTCAGCAATCCGCTTCGCGCCCTTTACTCCAAACTGAACCTCTGTACCGGGAATAAAATAACTCCCGGCCCTTGCACCCTCATATCTTTTGTCGGTAAGCGTTCCTTTCCATCCTGGTTGACAGTACGGCTGTAAAAACCCGGTAACTTTACCTTCAAAGCCATTATATTTTAATTTTTTTAAATAAACAGCAGCCAGCGTTTTTAAATAGTTGGCATCAGAACTGAAAGGTATAATCCTATCAACGATAGCGCCGTCCGTGTCGCCAGCTTCGTACAGCACATTCTTACCGTTTTTGCCTTTGGTTTTAAGCCGTACCCTGATGGCGTTATCTGCGCCCAGGCGCTGTTTTAATTCAGGTTGTTTTGATGGGCAGTTATACCCGATATTGTATTTAACCTCTGCCAGCCCCGCCAGTACCTGAACACCGGTGGTATCGGCAGTTGTACGGCCCTCTTCAATACCTACGTACAGCATGTTATCAGCAAAATAGACGGTCAAGAGCATCTTCTTTTTTAAATTCTCCAGCACTTTCAAACCGTCCTCATTATGGATAAAATAGTTAGTAAGTGTTATTTGAGGAGTGTCCGGGCTTAAAACAATGTCCGTACCCTGTATTACTCTTACAAGCACATCTCTCAGCGTTGTTTTTTTCCAGCTGGCCAATATGTTTTGATTACGCAACTGCCATGCGTATCCCTCCATTTCAATACTGATCGGCGTTGTAAGGTTAACCCGGCGTACAAAACCCCTGAACTCATTACGCAGATCGCCGTTGTATCCAAGGTCAATACTCACCTTATCCCCCTCTTTAAAAAGCTTCGCGGTTTGCACCGATGAAGCCGGTAAATTATTGGCTATGTTAAACGTGCCTAACCCAATTAATTCAAGTACAGTATTGGCTACTCCTTTAAGGCTTACAACCTGCCCCAACCCCGGTATTTGAAGTTTTGCTGTATCAATAATTACATGCACATTTTTTTTTATAGTAAGTTCATACACTCCACCAGGGAACGCGTATGAACCTATTACAATACGACTATTTAATGCAAATGCCATTAGCTTTGATATAGTGTAAAAATTGAACTGCTTTTTGCCAGTATAGAAAAGTCACGAACCCCGATAACCTTTGGCTTTGCGGGGACTACCATTTCCTTTATCAGAATATTTAAATTGCTTTTCAAAAAAATATCCGAATAGGTTGATTTTAGTTGCACGGTATTATTAACCGCGCACATTTCCTCTAAGGCTGCCAGATCAGTGTCCGGGAACTGTTCGTACTGGCCAATTAAAAACCCTTTAATATCTATTTCAAAATCCTTATTGCTGATAATTTCATCAACAGAGCCGTTAAGTTCTGTCATTTCAGTTTCTATGATCACCTTAACCCGTTTCATGCCAATTACAGCATACGGAAGCTTTAAATCTTTAGTAACTCCATTTACAACCCCCGTAATGGTGATCGGGCAAAAAACCTCATTACCCAATAGATCAGCCTGCCCATAAAGTGGCAGGCCCTGGGCGGTAGTGCTTTTGATATAGGGCGAAACAAACGCCGCAGGTAAGCCGCTCCCCGTGTTAGGTAGT
>NZ_CAIWNH010000159.1 GCF_903913935.1 uncultured Mucilaginibacter sp. | reverse complement strand
TTAAACTTGTTTTTTTTTTGTTTTTTATCGGGCCTTTCCTGGTCAAACATATTGCCTTTTATGTCATCAACAAACCAATGCTAACGATTAACGAATCTTACATTTTTGACCATTATAATGACAGAAAATATTATTGGAATGATATTGAAGACATGATTGTAACGGGGCCTTGTGACCTCCTGCAAATCTACTTTTACGAACCTAAAATATACCCACGAACTATTACAAACCCTATTGAGAAGTTTTTACCATCGATCATTAAAAGAAAACCCAAGCCGAACGATTCCTATTTTATCGATCTGAATATGGTTAACTTTAGATGGGATAAATACGATCAATTTGTGGATGCACTGAATGATTACAGCATCAAAGCGGAGGACATTAAAAATCCTAATTAAGTAACGAAACAATAAAAATAGATGGAATTTGATACCCGCATCAGCAGCATTTTTGTGATGAATATGTTCTTTATAGGTCTTGCTTTCCTAATGGCCTATTATTGTTCTTTTTACGGCGACTTCCGCTATCCTGGTTTTCGTTACATTTATCTTATTTGGCTGGCAATCGGTTTTACACGCTTGTTAAATTATCACAAATACTTCAATTTTGTAATTTTTCGTAAGCCTATCCTGGTTGTTAACGAATCCGGTATCTACGACCTGGCCGACGATATTAAATACCAGTGGAAAGATATCACATCAATAGACGAAGCAAATGCCTACCTGTATATCAGAGTTGGTAACCCAAAGGAATACCTTGCGAATATTCGGAACCCTTTCAAAAGGTTCATAAAAAAGCTAATGAGCGAACCGTTTAAAATCAATGTAGATATGATCAGGGTAAATGGAGATGTACTTTTGGATATTCTTGATGAATATAGTAATCAAGCATTAATTCCAGCCAAAAACCCATCTATTATAACAAACCGCTGACCCCAATCCCCCAAAATCTGCCTATCTTCGCCCGTACATCTTTTACTGTAAATAATGCTTGATATTCTCATCATAGGCGCAGGCCCCATTGGTATTGCCTGCGGGCTGGCGGCACAAAAGGCGGGCCTTAGTTTTGTTATTGCTGAAAAAGGCTGCCTGGTTAATTCGCTGTACAATTACCCTTCCACCATGACCTTTTTTTCCACTTCCGAAAAACTGGAGATTGGTGGCGTCCCTTTTGTTACTAACAGTTATAAGCCGGTTCGCGCCGAAGCGCTCGAATATTACCGCAGGGTAGCCACATCAAACCATTTACCGATCAACCTTTTTGAGGAAGTTGCCGGGATAAAAAAAGAAGGAGGAGTTTTTATTGTTACCACTGCAAAGGCCACCTACCAGGCAAAAAATGTGATCATATCCACAGGTTTTTATGATATTCCGGTAAAACTGAACATTCCGGGCGAAGACCTGCCAAAAGTAAAACATTATTACCAGGACCCTAATTATTATGCCCTGCAAAAGGTGGTGGTGGTAGGGTCAAGCAATTCGGCTATTGATGTAGCGTTGGAAACCTACCGCAAAGGCGCAGAGGTTACCCTGGTGATCCGCGGTGCAGATGTAGGAGAACGTGTTAAATACTGGATCAGGCCGGATATTATGAACCGCATTAAGGAAGGAAGTATTAAAGCCTATTTTAAATCAAATTTAAAAGCCATCAGGCAATACGAGGTCGATATCGAAACGCCGGAAGGCTTAGTCACTATTCCCAATGATTTTGTTATGGCGATGACCGGCTACCAACCCAACTTTGAATTTTTAAAGAAGGTGGGGGTTACCTTGTCTGATGATCGGTTTGTCCCTGAATATAACCATGAAACCATGGAAACCAATGTACCCGGCTTATACCTTGCCGGTGTAGTGGTAGGAGGGATGGATACTCATTTATGGTTTATCGAGAACTCCCGCATCCATGCCGGTATGATCATTGGGGATATAGTGAGGAAGGTTGATTGAGTTGGATTAAGTTAATTGTGTTGAGTAAGTTGAATCGAATGGGTAATACCTGATTCTAACCAACTTAGTCAACCCGATCCACCTCATTCCGTGTCAACCATAAATTGACTAATCGCCCATCTGCAAGTTCATTGAACGCAAAATGCACAAAAAGGGTTTACAAAAGGTTTACAGAATCAAAAGCTTGCAGTTTGTAAACATCTGATATTAAGTTATTTATATATTTACGCGTTAAATCGGGGTTTACACTATTTTACAAAATCTCTTCCTGGTATTTTTCAGCTGTTCTTATAAGCACTAATCGTCAATTTGTGAATGACATCACATTTGTTAACTTAGTAAACCCAATCAACCTAAAGTAAGTTCAATTAAGAAATGCAACAAAAGCTAAATAAATGATACCAGATAGCATACACTATCCGGCATCATTTAAGGAAAAATTAGACTT
>NZ_CAIWNH010000158.1 GCF_903913935.1 uncultured Mucilaginibacter sp. | reverse complement strand
TTGAGTACGGCTTATGCCATACTTTACTGCTAAAGTACGGTAAGTTATCTTCTTTACATTCCGATCATAAAGAATTGCTAATTCTATTTTTTGCTCCATCTGTAGTTTACTAATGTGTAAACCTATTTCAGGACAAGACAATCATCCTGCTGCCCTTTGCCGGCATCGCTCAAAAAAACACAAACGCTGCCGTAAAGCGATTTGAGGCCGAAGCCAAAGCGGTTACCATTATTCGCGATAACTGGGGCATCCCTCATATTTATGGTAAAACCGATGCTGACGCTGTTTTTGGGCTGATTTATGCCGAATGCGAAGACAATTTTAAGGGCATCGAACAAAATTATTTGTACCAGCTGGGCAAGCTTACCGAGGTTGATGGCGATAAAAGTTTATACCCGGATCTCCAGCTGCAAATGATTGCTGATACGGCTGACGCGATAAAAGATTATCAAACCGCACAACCCGTATTTCGTAAACTATTGGATGCTTTTGCCGACGGGGTGAACTATTATCTAT
Source organism: uncultured Mucilaginibacter sp. (assembly GCF_903913935.1). GTDB lineage: Bacteria > Bacteroidota > Bacteroidia > Sphingobacteriales > Sphingobacteriaceae > Mucilaginibacter. The sequence goes on along the minus strand of NZ_CAIWNH010000158.1, from coordinate 3,257 downwards.
ACAAGCATCCGGAGGTTAAACCTGCTGTTTTACGGCATTTTGAACCATGGTATGCGCTAATGTTTACGGATGGCAGCGTATCTGCAACGGTTACCGGTGGCTTAACGCTTGAGGAAACCCGCAATTTTTACGGTAGCGGGGATGAAAAGCTGGGCGCCATTAACAAACCTGCAATGGATGAACGTGAGATTGGCTCCAACGGTTTCGCTATAGCGCCTTCGCGCTCGGCAAGGGGGCATGCGCTGTTGTATATTAATCCGCATGTGCCTTTTTATTTCCGCAGTGAGGTGCAAATGGTAAGTGGTGAAGGACTTAATGTTTACGGCGCCGTTACCTGGGGGGAGTTTTTTGTTTACCAGGGCTTTAACCGGCATTGCGGCTGGATGCACACCAGCAGCAGCGCCGATGTAGGCGACCTTTACGCCGAAAAGGTGATAAAGAAAGACGGCCATTGGTTTTACGAATACAACGGCGCATTAAAACCGGTTACTGAACGTAAGCTGGTTTTAAAAGTTAAAACAGGCGATCATACCGAAGAAAAAACAATTACCGGTTATTATACCCACCACGGCCCGGTACTGGGTAGCCGGGATGGCAAATGGCTGGCACTGAAAGCCAATAACCGGTCGTACAACGCTTTGCTCGAATCGTGGCTCATTACTAAGGCCAATACTTTTGCTGAATATAAAAAAGCGATGGGCCTGCTTTCCAACGGCACTAATAATACGGTTTATGCCGACGACCAGGGTAATATCGCATTTTGGTACGGCAATTTTATGCCGAAACGCAACCCGAAACTCGACTGGACCCTCCCCGTTGACGGCAGCACGCCGGCAACCGAATGGCAGGGACTGCATAAAGTGGATGAAACCGTACATGTGTATAACCCACAAAGTGGCTGGATCCAGAATTGTAATTCAACCCCGTATGCATCTTCAGGTAAAAGCAGCCCCGATAAAAATAAGTACCCGGCCTACATGGCGCCCGACGGGCAAAACTACCGGGCAGTAACTGCCATTAACTTACTAAAGGATGCCAAAAACCTTACGCTTGACGGCCTTATTGCCAAAGGGTACAACCATTATCTGGCTGCATTTGATGTGTTACTGCCCACGCTGTTTAAAGCCTATGACCTGGCGCCTGATTCTGATAAACAACAACTGCTCGAACCTGTTGCGATCCTGAAGCAATGGGACAGGCGTTCCGCCATCAACTCAGTCGCCACCACACTAGCCGTAGAGTGGGGGACACTAATGATGCGCGCTATGCCCCCGGTAAACACTGCTGAAGCAGGTACCTACGTGACAGAAAGGGTGAACAAGATGGTGAACACCCTGCCGCAAGGCATTTACACCGGTATTTTAAAACAGGCGCTTATTGATTTAAACAAACGCTACGGAACCTGGAAAACGCCATGGGGCGAGATTAACCGTTACCAGCGCCCTGCAGACGGCGTTACTTTTAGCGACAACCAGCAAAGCCTGCCAGTGGGGCAAACTTCATCACTGTTTGGCCAGCTGCCATCATTTGTTAGCCGTACCATGAATACACAAAAACGGTATGGCTATTCGGGCAATAGTTTTATAGCAGCTGTGGAATTTGGTACCCGAATTAAGGCAAAAAGCATCATAACCGGCGGAGAATCATTCAATTCCACTTCAAAAAACTATACAGATCAGGCTGGCATGTATATTGAAGGTAAGTTTAAAGATGTATGGTTTTATAAAAAAGAGGTGTTGAAACATGCCGCAAAAACATACCATCCGGGAATGTGAGTGAAGATCAAAATAGTATATTTGAGTAACCATTAATTTGACCATGAAAAAATACCTGTTCCTTTTACCTTTATTGCTTTTAGGCAGCGCCAGAATGTATGGGCAAAGCATCAAATTTGACCAGCTGGTTTACCTGGCTACCCTGAACAACGATGCCGTTTACGCCACCCTTAAGCAAGGCAATGCCTTTAAACAGGATTACCTGGAAGATGTTGACGGGCAGCAGATGGAATATTTTAACAGTATTGGTGCAAAACCCGGTGCTGAAAAAATTGCGGCCGGAAGCTTTGTTAAACTTTATAATGGAACTGTATTACGCACCCTTGAATATACCTCAACCGATGTACAAAACATCATTAATATGGCTGGGCAGGCCAAAAGGTATGGGCTGGAGCTGCTGTTTCGGGGTGTTGACGAAACCGATAACATTTATTTGTATTCCAATAGTTTTTACATGGTGAATATCCGCATTCACCGCGACCAGACCATGGGCGTTGTTGAAATCAAACAGAAAGAGAGCCTGGGCCTGGAATAATACCTGGTACATTAATAATCTATTTAATATAATTTGCCGATCATCATCATTAAACCTATTAACATGAAAAAGTTCAAGAAAATACTTTTGTGTTATGCTGTTCTTTTAGCCGTTGCTGCATTTTATGCAAACTTTCTTTCGCATCAAAAACTCCCGTTTCTGCACGGTATTAATTTTGCATTGTCTGTTTTGAATTTTACGCTCATCGGCATCCTGCTTTACCATTGGGATAAGGTGCGGCGATGGAACCTGGAAATTGAACATGCCGAAGAAAATGCTGAGCCTGAAGCTGAAAACGTACTGGCAGCAGGTTAACCCGAATGATCGTGCAGGATCTTCCAGCCATATTTGGTATGGATCATCACCAGCGAATACCGTCCGGATCGATCAGGTAAATTATTACCATACAAGGTAAATGCCCCGGTTAATAAGGCATAATTATCACCCAATAACCTCACTTTCATATCTGAATAACGCAGGTTTTGTTTGGGCATTTTGCCGCTAAAGTATTTATTTACATACAAAACCCTTATTGCGTCCAAACCTACCGGTCCGGATGGCATCATCATCGTTGCTGATGGATCGTACAAGTTCAAAAAACTTTCCAGGTCGCCCTTGTTCCATGCTGCAGCCGAACTGTCCATAGCAGCCGTAATTTGCTGCGTGGCGGCATCTGCATTGGTAGCCTGTGCCTGCACTCTGATAGCGGCAAACACAAAAAGCAGCGATATTGCCACCGTTAAAATTCCTCTTTTATAATACATGAATTTTTGTTTTCCAATTTTACACTTAAGCCTGTCCTGCCGTAAGGCAGGTTTCACCTTTCACCTTTCACCTTTCACCTTTCACCTTTCACCTTTCACCTTTCACCTTTCACCTTTCACCTTTCACCTTTCACCTTTCACCTTTCACCTTTCACCTTTCACCTTTCACCTTTCACCTTTCAC
>NZ_CAIWNH010000157.1 GCF_903913935.1 uncultured Mucilaginibacter sp. | reverse complement strand
TCCTTCATTATGATCATAAAGGATTGCTGACACATTTTTATACTCCATTTTGGGTTTACTTAATGTGTAAACCTATTTCAGGACTAGACACAAGATGAAAAAAATAATTTTTACAGCAATTATAGCAATTAGCTGCCTGTCACTTAAATACGCGGACGCTCAAGTGAGCGTTGGTGTAGGGCTAAACATTAGCAGCCAACCAGATTGGGGCCCTACTGGCTAAGACCATGCAGGATACTACTATATACCGGATGTTGGTGCGTATTATGACGTAAATGCGCATGAATATATTTATATGGAGAACAACGCATGGGTTCACCGCGGCTTTTTACCTGCAAGATACCGCAATTATGATTTGTACCGTGGCTACAAAGTGGTAATTAATGACCGTGACCCATGGTTACGTGATAACGATTACCGTGGCAGGTATGCTTCATTCAGGGGCCGCCATGACCAGGAGATGATCCGCAACAGCCGTGATGTTAGATACAGGAACCACTGGATGGGTGTTAGAAATCACGAAATAGTACGCAGCCGCAATATAAGAGCGCACCGCGAAAACATGAGGAATCGTAACATGAACCGCAGGGATCGCAATATGAACCAGAGAATGCGCAACCATAATCAAAGGATGCGCCAGGATAACCGCAGAGAAATTCGTAAAGACAAACAACAAGATAACCACTAAAAGTGGATCTGTTTATAGTTTAAAAGCAAAAGGCCGGCAATAATGCCCGGCCTTTTGCTTTTAAACTTTTTACTCATCCTACATATAATTTATTTAGCTTTTGAGTAAATGGAATGTAACACGAACAAATACAAGCAATTAGTACTATTCAAAGATATCCAATTATTTTTGCAAATAGTTATACTTGTTGATGGAGCAATAGGTAGCGTTTAACGACGCTAATAAAACAAGTGGAAATTCGTTTTGATAATTTTCACGGTTAGCAGTCCAAACAAAACCATTTAAATATTCATCAAATCCACGGGGACCCTGTAATTGGCACTCTCGTCGTTCCATGCCATGGAAGTAATACGCCACAGATCATCCACCTGGATAAACTGGATGTAGTTGACTCCCCTGGGCAGGTTGTCAATTTCGTAATAGGCAAAACTATATTCGTAAACACTAACGCGCTGGGCCACCCGGCCAAAAATCTCAGTTTTTGAATATAATTCCCGCTGCATAAACTGAGTTAGCTGCCCATCTTCAATGGAATCTTCTATTGACCTGGTAAATGATTCAACTGTGTAGGTGATCGGCTTGCCAAAGCTAAGGTTAAAAAGCGCCCCATCTTCAAAAAACAAGTCCCTCACTGTATCCAGGTCAGGCATCTCGCCATCCATAAAGCTCAGGCTCTCGTAAAAATCTTCGGTTATGTAATCTATAGCTCTGTTATTCATGTATTCAATGCAAGTATTAGCCAATCCCAAACGGAAAGGATGCCAAGATAAATAAATTGACATTCAATGTTAACAGGATAATATTCGATTTTGGATTTATTTTGCCGAATGTCGTCTAAATTACTTCAATCGTTCCCGTTCTTAAATTCGCGTTAGTCAGAAATCGATCTTTAAATTCATTAATGTTGGGTTTTTCATCACTTCATCCATATTGGTTACCAGGGTCACCCGTTTACGGTCGGCGGATACAATGGCCCTGGGATTGCTGATTTTTTTTATAGGTTTTGCGAAATTCAGCACCAGCTTATATGGGGTCTCAATCAACATTGCTTTCGCCATAGCAAAGGCTGACTGCGTTTTCTTTAAAAATGAATTAAATTTCGCCTTATCAATAACCCGGTAAAACTTATGCGGGCTTATTTCGTACGAATAATAATCTTCGCCGGCAATCAGTTGCTGGGCATCAAAGCCATTTGTGGTTTTGGTATTGGTTGCGGCTTTTAACTGGCCATCCAGAGATATTTTTGAAAGGTGTTTTAAGTAATACTCCAGGTCGGCAGCATTTTTTGCGGTATGATTGATCCCTACCCTCATGATACTTTTCTTAAGGTCCATTTTGACTGAAAGATTGCTACTTTTGGCCATATTGGCCTCATCAAAAGTCATTTTCTGTTGGGTACTATCCGGCAGTGCCGAGTAAAAATTAAGGGTGGTATCTTTTACGAGGGAGAATTGAGGGGTTTGCTTTACCGAATCTGACATCAGGTTCATCAATACCGAAACCGCGCGGCCCATGTCAAAATTATACTGCACATTGCATGATCCGTCGGTTTTAAAATCGTAACGCTCCTCGATGTCGAAACAAGAAGAAAAGCACAGCAATACGAAAAAGAGCAGCGGGTAATATATTTTTTTCATAAAGCAAATTTTAAGTAATAATAGTGAAAAATGGTGAAAGGTAAAAGGCTAAAGGTGAAAGGTTTTTTATTTTATTTTGAATTCGGGCCGGTTTGTGTCTTGCAATTCTACCTTTAACCTTTACCCTTTCGCCTTTCGGCTCAAAAAACGTAATTTTGCAACAAATTATGGCACATCAAATTCCGGAAGATGGTACACAGCTTCCTTTAATGGAAGAGTTTTACACGATACAGGGCGAGGGATTTCATACCGGCAAGGCTGCCTATTTTATACGCCTTGGCGGTTGCGATGTGGGCTGTCACTGGTGCGATGTTAAGGAAAGCTGGAATGCTGAGTTGCACGCGCTAACCTACGCCGATCAGATCGTTGAAAACGCTTCCAAACACCCTTCAAAGGCGGTTGTTGTTACCGGTGGCGAGCCGCTGATCTATAACCTGGATTATTTAACCGCCGGCCTGCAGGGGCGTGGCATTAAAACTTTCATTGAAACCTCCGGCGCTTATCCCCTTTCTGGCCATTGGGACTGGATCTGCCTTTCGCCTAAGAAATTTAAGGCGCCAACCAAAAATGTGGCAGAGCATGCGGACGAACTTAAAGTGATCATTTTCAACAAGTCGGATTTCGCTTTTGCCGAAGAAAATGCCAAACTGGTTTCGCCAGGCTGCAAACTATATTTACAGCCTGAATGGTCGAAGTCAAAAGAAATGACTCCACTGATCGTTGAGTACGTGATGAAGAATCCCCACTGGGAGATCTCCCTGCAAACGCATAAATATTTGAATATCCCGTAGGTTAGTTGATTGGATTTATTGAGTTGGATTGGGTTGATTACGTTATTGAGGGCCGTGAAGGAGTTGGAATGGGTTATGATAGTTGTAAATATTGCAAAAATATTCAATGCCCAATGCCTACCGACCAATGACTAATCTCCTTGATTCATATATTTAATGTAACTTAGAGATCAAAATACCGTATCAAAAGGAATGAGGTTTTTA
>NZ_CAIWNH010000156.1 GCF_903913935.1 uncultured Mucilaginibacter sp. | reverse complement strand
TGTAAACCTTTTGTAAACCCTTTTTATGCTTTTTGGGTTCAATCAACTTGAAGATTGATGATGAGCCAATTTATGGTTGACACGACAATAGTTGATTGAATTAATGTTAAATTGCTATATTGTAACCTGTTTTAAAACTAATCAACCATTTAACTTAGTTAACTTAATTAACCCAATTTAACTACTCAACCAATTACATGACCAAAATAGATTCCCATCAGCATTTTTGGAAATTTGACCCGGTTAGGGATAGCTGGATTGGGGATACGATGTCGTCTATCCAGCGGGATTTTATGCCCGAAGACTTGAAACCTATCCTCGACAAGTTTGGTATCGACGGTTGTGTGGCTGTTCAGGCGGACCAAAGTGAGGCGGAAACAGCATTTTTGCTTGACCTTGCCGGAAAATATGATTTTATAAAAGGTGTAGTGGGTTGGCTTGACCTGAGGGCTGCTGATGCGGGCAATCGCATTGAATATTACAGCAAATTTGAAAAGCTGAAAGGCTTTCGCCATGTTTTGCAGGGTGAAACGGACAGGGCACTGATGCTGAACCCGCAGTTTATGAATGGGATCCGCGCGCTTAAAAGACACGACCTTGCCTATGATATATTGATATTTCCAGATCAGTTGGGCTATACCCATGAGTTTGTGAAGAAATTTGAAGGAACCCGCTTTGTGGTTGACCATATTGCCAAACCCGATATCAAAAATAAAAATATGGATAAGTGGGAGTTGGGCATAAAGGCACTGGGCAGGCATGAAAATGTTTACTGTAAGATCTCCGGCATGATCACCGAGGCCGACTGGTACGACTGGGTACTGCTTGATTTTAAACCCTACCTCGACGTGGTTTTTGAGGCATTTGGCGCAAGCCGGGTAATGTTTGGCTCCGACTGGCCGGTATGTAACGTGGCTGGCGGTTACCAGCAAATGCTTTCGGTTGTTAAAAATTACATTGCGAAACTGTCGGATGATGAACAGGCCAGGTTTTGGGGATTAAATGCTGTGGAGTTTTATAAATTAAAATGAGGTGAAAGCTGAAAGGTAAAAGGTAGAACGAAAGAGCTGAAAGGTAAAAGGTACGAGAGAAGATTCAGTGCTTGCATTTATAAACGATTAATATAAACAAGGATGAAAAGATCAGTTTTGTGTATGTTGATGACTGCTTTTGTAGTTTTATCAGTTAAGGCACAGGAAAAATTCAACGGCTTAGGTGTTAACCTGGGCAACATTTACCGGATGTCGGATGCGAAGACGCGTTCCATCAGCCCTGAAAACTTTAACGGTGAAAAGGGTAAAGGTGGCATGGCCACCACCGGTACGGGGGCAGGCCCTTCAAAAGAGTTGGGCCAGGGATGGAAAGTGAGCCCCAGCGTAGTAATTAAAAAACATACTACCTACACAGTTGCCGAAATCGACGGATCAGGCGCTATACAGCATATCTGGATGACACCGACAGGCAATTGGCGCTATTCAATTCTTCGTTTTTATTGGGATGATGAAACAAGCCCATCGGTTGAGGTGCCTGTTGGCGATTTCTTTTGTATGGGCTGGGGCAAATATGCGCAGGTAAATTCGCTGGCAGTTGCCGTTAATCCGGGCAGTGGTTTAAATTGTTACTGGCCTATGCCCTTCCGCAAGAAATGCCGGATCACCATGGAGAATATTGATAATGAAGATATGGTTTTATATTACCAAGTGGATTATACTCTAACGGATGTACCTAAAGACGCAGGTTATTTTCATGCCCAGTTCCGCAGGGTAAACCCTTTGCCCTTTAAAAAAGATTATGTGTTGGTGGATAGTATCAAAGGCAAAGGACAGTATGTGGGTACCTATTTGGCCTATGGCTCCAACAAAAACGGATGGTGGGGCGAAGGGGAGATCAAATTTTTTATGGATGGCGACACCCAATTTCCAACCATTAATGGTACCGGTACCGAGGATTATTTTAATGGAGCTTATGATTTTGACAGCATGCATAAAAAGGCAGATGGTACAGAAAGTAGTGAATATACCGAATTTTGCAGCCCTTACAGTGGTTTACCCCAGGTGATCCGTGGTGACGGGCATTATGGAATAGCGCAGCGTTTTGGCCTGTATCGCTGGCATATTGCCGATCCGATCCGTTTTGAAAAAGACCTGAAAGTTACGATACAGGATTTGGGCTGGCATTCTGATGGGCGTTATATGCCATTACAGGATGATATTGCCTCTGTAGTGTTCTGGTACCAGAGTGAGCCACATGGGGCATTTCCGGTATTTCCGACGAAGGATCAACTGGAGGTGAATTAGGTTAATTTCGGAATTCGCAATTTCGATTTCGGAATTATAATATCCCTCAGCAGGCTTTTTGCCTTATCTGCGATCTTTACGGTTCAATTTTTAACCACGGAGGTCACAAAGAATTACACAGAGAACACGAAGATTTATCAAATACTGAATATTCCGAAATCGAACATTCCTGACTACGGCAGGCAGTCGAAATCCGAAATAAAATCAAATCATCCTTTTCATAGTCAGCGTTACCTGAATGGCAAAGTAAAATACCCGGATGATTTTTAGTGAAATTACTTGCTGTATCTTTTAACCGCGTCAACCGCGTCTGTTGAGGTGAGGGCAAGAGCTTTGGTCAGGTCGGCACTGGCGCTTTTATCGCTTTGCTCAATTTTGGCAAGGCCGCGGTAATACCAGGCTTCCTCATTATTGGGGTTTAGGCTGATGGCAATATCAAAATCATTTAAGGCCCCGTTATAATCCTTCAGGTTCATTTTTGCCCTGGCACGCAAAATATAATTGGCGGGTTCCTTTGGGCTAAGTTTAATAGCCTGATAAAAATCCACACGCATGGCCTGCGTATCAGCGATGAAACTTTCCGCAAGGCCCCTGTAGGCGTACGTTTTTATATTGTCGGGGTTGATAAGCAAAACGCTGATATAATCATAAACCGCGCCGATATAATTCTTCCGGATCATTTTTAAATTCGCCCTGTAAAAGTAGGCGTCATCATTGTTTTGGTCTTTGGTGATGGCTTTTTCGAGGTCGCTTTCAGCTGCATCATATTTTTTCAGCCTGATCTCGGCATTTGCAATATTTGCATACGTCAACGAACGCATATTAGTGTCAACCAGTGATGCCCTGTTAAATTGGGCAATGGCCCCTTTGTAATCGCCCATATCGCACATTACCTCGCCACGGGCAATATAAAATTTCCCGTTTTTTGTAGCAGGAGTAATAACCCTGTTAAAAAACAGTAATGCTTCAGCGTATTGGTGGTCGGCAACCAGCTCTTTGCCCAGCCTTAATTGTGCTTCTTTATTTTTAGGGTCAAATTCCAGTTGTTTTTTAAAATCCGCTATTGCTCCTTTTCGGTCGCCCATTTTACTTTTTACCTTTGCGCGGGCAGGGTAGGCGTACGAGTAACCGCTATATAAATCAATAGCTTCATCAAGGTCGGCAAGTGCGCCGGTATAATCGGCCAGTTCGGCCTTAACTTCGCCGCGACTGGTATACGCTTCCGTGTTTTTGGAGTTCATTTGTATGGCCGTATTATAATCGGCCAGTGCGCCGGCGGTGTCCTGCAAGGCAGTTTTTGCTTTTGCGCGGGTTACATAGGCATAGCCGTCATGATCGGTATCATACATTACTGCGGAATCGCCATCTGCTTTGGCACTCCGGTAATCCTTTATTGAAATTCTAAGGTCGCCCCGATTTTGATAGGCTCTGGCGAATTTCGGGCTAAGGGATATCGCCTTGCCATAGTCGCTTAACGCGGCCGATGTATCACTTCGTTTATTTTCAGAGATTCCCCGGTATAAATACAATTCTGCATTTGTAGGGTCGGTTGCTATTGCTTTGCTGAAATTTTGGATGGCATCTTTGTTGTCTTCTGCATTACCCGCAGCTTTTGCCATGTAATAAAACCCATTTGCCATATTGGGTTTCAAGGTCAAAGCATGTTTATAGTCCTGCATGGCCTCTTTATATTGATGCAGGTTTGTTTTGATATTACCCCGGTAAAAAATGGCTTCGGCATTTGCCGGGTTCATGCTGATGGTTTTGTCGTAATCTGCAATTGCCCCGGTGTAATCGGCAATGGTGCCTTTTGAATTCGCCCGGTAATAATAGACATCTGCGTTATTTGGATTCAGCTTTAGCGAGCGGGTGTAATCTTCAATGGCACCCCTGTTATCTTTTAAATTTGCTTTGGCAACCCCGCGGTATTCATAGAGTTCGGGGTTATTTGGGCTGATGGCTATTGCCTTGCTGAAGTCTTCCACGGCGGCTGCGTAGTCGCCGGAATTAATTTTAGAATTTGCGCGGTAATGGTACATATCCGCCGTTTTTAAACCCAGGTCTATCGCTTTGTTAAAATCATTTATCGCGCTGGCATAATCCTTAAGGTTGCTGTATGCATTCGCCCGGTACGAATAAACCTCGGCATTATTGGGTTCGGCACTTAAAACTTTCGTAAAATCGCTAATAGCGCTGGTATAGTCGTTGATATTGGTGTAGGCATTTCCACGGTATTGGTATGCCTTTATATTATTATTGTTTAAGCTGATCACTTTGCTGAAATCAGCAATTGCTTCGTTATATGCTTTATGTTTTGCTTTTTCATTTGCACGGGTCATCAACTGATCCGAAGATTGCGCCAGTGAGATAAAGGGCAAAAAAGAAATGAGCACCAAAAGTCTCTTCATAACTTTATGAATGTCGATTACAGGCAAAAAAAACGTTAATTGTTTTCGTGTCATTCTTAAATTGAGACGCGTTTGTCACCAAAAAACCTTTTATCATACCAATCCGGAGAAATAATAAATCAAACCGGACAGTTAATTCAACCCCAAATAAATGGAATTGACAATCCGATAATTGCGTCTGCAGCTTTAATACGAAGAATTGGGGAGAATTGTTTTGTTATTAACCAGCTAATTAGAGTTGTATGCAGGTTTTTACAATATAGGTGGTGTTATAAAGCTTATTGTAGCGATGGGTTTAAAACCCATCGCTATAAAGATTAGAATATTTTATTGCCTGCTATATTTTTTGATAGCATCCTGCGCTTCTTTTGAACCAAGGTCCAGCGCTTTGCGCAGATCCGCGCAACCGCTGCTGTCGTTTTGGTTTAATTTGGCCACGCCTCTGTTATACCAACCATCCGGGTTGTTCGGATTCAGGGTTATGGCGGTATTAAAATCTTTCATCGCGCCGGCCTGGTCTTGCAAATTAACTTTTGCCTTGCCGCGTAAAATAAAGTTATTTTCATTTTTCGGGCTCAGCTTAATTGCTTCTTCAAAATCTGTACGCATATTCGCGGTATCCCGCAGGTAGCTTTCTGCAAGGCCACGATAGGCATAGGTTTTTACATTGTCAGGATTGATCAGGAGTACGCTAACGTAATCAAAATCAGCTCCCTGGTAGTTTTTTTGCCACATCTTTAAATTCGCTCTTGAAAAGAAGGCTTCATCATTATTTTCGTCGTAATAAATTCCTTTATCAAAATTTTTGCTGGCAACAACAGTATCTTTCAAAGTTATATAGATGTTGCCCATATAGATATAAGCATCTGAAATGATGGGCTTAAGCTTGCCCATAGCGCGGTAAATGCGTTTAATGCCCGAGGTGGTGTCGGCATCCGGCACATAAGTGCTTCTTAGTGCAGCATAATTTGAAGAGGTGACGATTGTCGTTTTAATTTTCCGCAATTCATTAACCATTGCCGTAAGGTCATTCACTGTGGTGGTATCCCTGCCTATCACCTCATTAAATTGAGCAAAAGCTTTTTGGGTTTCCCCTTCGCCTCCCAATGCAACACCGCGAAGTACATAAACTTCATCGTTTTTGTTGTTATTGGCAATAAGGCGGTCGTATAATTTTAATGCTTCGGCATATTTCTTTTCGGCTAACAGCGCTTTGCCCAGCTTTAAATTACCTTCTTCATTCTTTGGTTCAAAAACCAACAGTTTCCGGTAATCCTGGATCGCACCGGCATTGTCGCCGATGGCAATTTTCAGGTCGCCCCGGTAAAGGTAGGCGTAAATGTTGGCGGGGTTTATTTCAATAGCTTTATCGAGGTCCGCCTGCGCTTCAACATATTTTAAGGTAAGGAACTCTAAATGTCCCCGGCCAGAATAGCCATCGCTATTTTTTGGGTTCTCTTTTATTGCCGCGTTAAAATCAGTTAAGGCGCTGTCCAGTCTTTTTAAACCAATTTCAGCGTCAGCCCGGGTAATATAGCCATAGCCATCCTTGTTTTTGTTGTAAAGGATGGAGGTGTCAGCATCCAGCAAGGCGCTGCTGTAATTTTTTAGCGACAGGTAAATTTCAGCGCGGTGCTGGTAAGCTTCTGAATATTCGCGTTTGTATTTAATGGCGTGATTGATATCATCCAGCGCGCCGAGGGTGTCGTCGAGCCTGTTCCTTGCAAGTCCGCGGTATAAATACAATTCAGCATTTTCGGGCGATTTGGCGATGGCTTTGTCAAAATACTCCAGCGCTTTTTTAAGTTCGCCGGCGTCGCTTGCGGCTTTGCCCAAATAATAATAGGCATTCTGTAAATTGGGGTTGATCTCAATCGCTTTATCAAAATCTGCGATCGCACCATCAAAATCATTTAATTTGGTTTTGGCGTTTCCACGGTAAAGGTACGCTTCGGCATGTTTAGGGTCCATGACGATGCTTTTATTATAGTCGTTCAGCGCGTTTTCGAATTCGCCGGCCGAGGCTTCGGAATTTGCTTTGTAATAATAGATCTCCGCATCCTCAGGATTAAGTTGTACTGCGATCTTAAAGTCAGCTATCGAAGCGTGGTAATCGTTTGAATTGGAATAAGCAACACCGCGGTATTTATATAACTCTGCATCTTTTGGGGTTAGTTCGATCGCAATGGTAAAATCGGCTATTGCACCTTCAAAATCTGCTGAATTACTTTTAGCGTTAGCCCTGTAATGGTAAAGTTCTGCATGGTTAAAACCCAGCTGCAATGCTTTGTCGTAATTAATGATGGCATTGGCATAGTCTTTTATCTCGGCATCTGCGTTTCCAAGATAATAGTAAACTTTTGCATCGTTGGGGTTCAGTTTTATGGCTGCTTCAAAGTCGGCTTCGGCTCCCGGCGTATCGTTCGACTTTGCTTTAGCGACACCGCGTGATAATAGTATTTCAGCGTTATCGGGAGTCAACGCAGCTGCGGCATCGTAATCTTTAATAGCATTCACATAATCCCCGGCATTGCTCTCGGCATTTCCCCGGTAATGGTACAGATCGGCCATTTTAAAATTGCACACACCTGCGGACGGTGCATTGCAGGGGCCGGCACTTTCTACCGGTTTTTCTGCGGCTTTTTTACTGCAATCTTCAAAAGCTGTATTATAGTCGTTAATGGCCTCGTTATATTTTTTTGTGTTGCTTAAGGCATTGGCCCTGTAATAATAAACGTCGGCATTTTCTTTATCCAGGTCCAGGGCTATTTTATAATCACTGATGGCCTGGCTGTAATAACCGGCATTGGCCCTTGTAACCCCCCGGTATTCATATAAATGAACTTTTGCCGCAGCCAAACTTTGATTCATTTTTGTATACCGTACCGTTTTATTATAGTCAATAATTGCCCGGTCATAATCTTTCATGGCACCTTCGTAGTCAAAAAGATTGCTTTTTGCACCTGCTATGGCATAGTAAATTTCCCATCCACGTTTACCCAGCTTAACGGCCATGCTATAGTCGTCAAGTGCGCCCTTATAATCTTTAAGGTTGTTTTTGGCGTTAGCCATGTAATAGTAGGCGAGTGGGTTGTGTTTGTCGGCCCCAACTACCTGGGTATAATCACTTACAGCGTCTTTAAAATCACAAATATTACCATAGGCATTTGCGCGATAGAAGTAAGCCTTAATAAAACGATGATCAAGCTCAATCACTTTTGAAAAATCAATGATGGCTTCATTGTATTTGTTGATATTGGCGTAAGCGTTTCCGCGGTAAAAATAGGCCCAAATATTTTTGTCGTTTTGTTGAATAGCAATATTGAAATCGGAGATTGCTTCGGTATATTTTTTCTTGCCTGATTCCTCATTACCTTTTTTAAGATAATTTGTTTTTTGGGCTAACGCCAGGCAAGGTAACAATGAAAGTATGATAAATAGTCTTTTCATAATTCTTATTAATATCAATTATTGGCAATAAATAAGCCAATTTTTTTGATTTCTTTAACATATTGACGCTTTTCACCGGTTAAAGGCATCTTTTCCCCGTCAATATCAAAAAACAAACAAATATTTAATTTAATACCCCCGATTGTATCCAAAAATGCTTTAATAGCATTGTAAACAGGTTTCGTTGAAGTAAGGTTCAAAATTTCAAATATTCTTAATTTTTAAAAATAGGGTATAAAAGCCTCAATTTTGGGTTATATAATCCCCGTTAATATGTTTTAAATTTATGAAGAGCTGGCTACAATAGCCGCCCAAAGTTGTTAACATCGTGTGAATAGGAAAAATAATAAAAAAATACTATAAAGTATATAGATAAAGTAGTATTTTTGTTTCGTCACTGTTATTCAAATGTTAAACAAAGTTTCAATGATACCCGTTCGAATGTGTTGCAGCCGCCCGGGTTGCGGAACAGGCAATATATATTGTTGCTGCAGATAACCTTTAGGCATTTATCGCTGGCCGCTTAACTATTCTCACTAATTTAATTACTGTTCAATACTTTTAATTTATGTTAACCTCAGCAAAAAAATACCCTTTTTTTGAACTCCTTGAAATCATCCCCGAAATAGACCTTGTTTATAAGCGCTATCAGCCCTTAAAACCTGTAAAAGCGGGTAATTTTATTCCTGATCTTTCGTTTAAAAGAGATCAGCTAAAGTGGCAGCGGTTTTATGGAGGGACTGAAATATTTGCGCCTGTTTTATCAAAGCAATTGCAAAATAAGCCATTGGTGATCAGCTTTTATTCGAAGCATTGGAAAGATAACGGGGTGGGCCAATTGCACAGGCTTAATGCCATTCAGCAAGATATAAAAGCAAACGGAGGTAATTTACTGATCATTAACGCCGAAAATGACGACGACCTGGTAAAAACCGCATGGGAAAATGATTTGTCATTAAATTTCTATTTTGATGGAAATCATGAAATTGCTGAGATGTTCCGCGTATATTCGGAAAATTATCCCGTTTGGGACCGGTTTTCAGGAATCGATGTAAATGTGCCGCTGTTGGCCACTTATGTAATTGACCCTTTAAAACAGGTGGTGTATGCCAATATCGATATGGACCTAACCGGTAATTTTTCGATGGACGATATATTACAGGCAGTTTACGAATCGGCAATGGTCCGTACCGATAAAAGGTCTGCTTAATGATTTAGAAATGAAACTATCCTTAACCCGTGTGTTTTTCTTCTGCCTGTTTTTGACAACTGCCGGGCAGCATTTGTTTGCCCAGGGTAAACAGGATTATTCATTAGCATCGGTTAAAATAAACCCTTTAGTACCTACCTCTTATCCCGGTTCTCCGGCTATTGCGAAGGATAATAATAATGAGTTAAAGGTACTTGCTGATCTTGAAAATAGCTTCAATAAAAAACCCAGCCGTAAATTGCTGCTGTCGTTTTTGCGCGAACTTAATAATAAACCGGACATTGATCCCCGGCAACGCGGCTCGAAATTAAACCTGCACCTGGCGCGCTTATTTGCCAAATTGAGGTTGTATCCATTGGTAATGAAATGCTATTTTAAAAACAATGTGCCCGGAGATGATATTTACCGGAAGGGTTATTTTATAAAGCAGCCTGTTGCCGGGAGTGATTCAGTTAAAATGATCAATGATAGCCTGGATAGTGCCGGGCTGCTCGCCATCAACAGCAGGGATAGCTTATTATTAAAAACCGACAGCGGTTTTTACAATCACGACGGGAAGAATATCCAATCGGCTGCTGTGGAAAGTGTGGACATTATCAATCCGTTTGAAGATGGAAAAACAGGTGTGAAGTACGCGCTGCTGGTGCACATACAGCAACCCAAATCAGGGAAGCCAAAAATATTTATCAGGTTAAATAGAGTGGGGCATACCTTTATCACGCTGATCAAGTATAATTCCGATTCAACCTATGTGGCCAGGACCTTTGGCTTTTATCCCGATAAGGAAAGCTTTTTATCCGCTACGCCTATCTTCCCATCGGCCGATCCGCTATTTAAAAATGACGAAAAGCATGACTTTGACGAGGTGGTTGGAAAATTCATTTCGAAAAGGAGGTTTCAAAAAATATTGCAGCTGG
>NZ_CAIWNH010000155.1 GCF_903913935.1 uncultured Mucilaginibacter sp. | reverse complement strand
TGAACTACATGATAATCAACTTTTTCCACTAAATAAGCTTGCCCTACACCTTTATCATCCCAGGTATTTTTGCCGTCATCGGTCACAATTATTCTTCCTTTGTGTAAGGTGTACCACTTTGAATATCCTTTAATCGCTACCAAAACAGCTGTTTCATCCCAGCTCATGCGGCCAACGGAATCTTCTTTAGCCAAAGGGATGGAAATGCGGAACACATCTTTTACAGGGTCGTTTTGTATAGATGTGTTATGGATAAGCGGTAAACCAACCTTTATTTTCTCCCCTATCTCAAAGCCGCTCAGGATGATTGGGGTATCCCAATGTGCATAAACATTTTGCGACGCTTTGGCATCCTGCATTACATTGAACTCATAACCCGAGGGATATTTCCCTGCCATGCAAACAAGTAATTTTACTTTATTTTTCACCAGCTCACTCCCGGATAATTTCGAATATACATCCGGCTTTGTATTCAGCAAATTCGAAAGGTTGGTTAAAAAACCGATGGTTACTACCGTTACACTATGATCAGGTTGCGCTGCCAATATTTTGCGGTAAAGTTTAACGGCATCCCAGGCGTCATCGTTGGTTTTTATTTTGTGCGGATATTTCGCCAGTACGGTATCTGTCCAATGCTGCCCGTCGCGCAGGGTTAAAGCATAACCTTTGGGCACCCCGACCGGGATACCCGATCGTTTAAAATAAGTATTGAATACATTTAAAACCCCGGCAACACCATCATACTTGGTACTCGCCATGGTCGCCAGTATTTTTGCTTCGCCTTTATCTGCCAGGGCATGTAAAATGGTGATGGCGCCAACATCGTCATAATCCGGCCCCATATCGCTGTCCAAAATTAGATGAACCGGTTTAGTTGCTTTCTGCGCAAAGACGCTTCCGGCGAATAGAAACATCAAAGAGAAAATAAAAATCCTTTTAAGCATGGTTTTAAATTGATTCAACAAGGTACACTGAAAATAGCAAATTACAACAATAAAAGCCTGGTCCTTTCAAAAAGCTGCCTGTGAGGACACAGGCTGCGGGGGTAGGCCCAGGGCGACCACAAGGGATCGCCCCTACACATGTCCACCTTCCTTTATAAAGATCACAATTTCATTAAAATCAACCTGGCGTTATCACAAATGATCCGTAGGGGCGATCCCTCGTGGTCGCCCAATTATCGCAGACAACCCCGGGTGGACGATTTTTTACCCGATAAATAGAGAATGCGAAATAAAAAGTTAAAAGCGATTTGCCTGTCCTATATAACCTATTCAACATAATCAACCAATCAATTTTTCCAACAAAATCTGTAACTTTAGCTCATTAACTTTATCCAAATCATAATTAT
Source organism: uncultured Mucilaginibacter sp. (assembly GCF_903913935.1). Taxonomy (GTDB): domain Bacteria; phylum Bacteroidota; class Bacteroidia; order Sphingobacteriales; family Sphingobacteriaceae; genus Mucilaginibacter. The sequence goes on along the minus strand of NZ_CAIWNH010000155.1, from coordinate 5,451 downwards.
TACCTGATATAAACCTATGTTAAGCATCCGCAATATTGTGAAACAATACGCCGGGCATACGGCATTAAGCGATGTAAGTTTAGAAGTTAAAAGCGGGCAGATCTTTGGCCTGCTGGGGCCTAACGGCGCCGGCAAAACTTCCCTTATCCGCATCATTACCCAAATTACAGCGCCTGATTCAGGCGAAATTTATTTTAACGGTCAAAAGCTCAATCAATCCCATATCGACCGCATGGGTTATTTACCAGAGGAACGCGGGCTTTATAAAAAAATGGAGATCGGCGAGCAAATGATCTACCTTGCGCGGTTAAAAGGACTCAGCCGCGATGAAGCCATCAAAAGACTAAAAGTATGGTTTAAAAAGCTGGGTATGGAAACCTGGTGGAAAATGAAGATCGAGGAGCTATCCAAGGGGATGCAGCAAAAAGCGCAGTTTGTGGCCACCGTACTACATGAGCCTGATTTGATCATCCTGGATGAACCATTCAGCGGTTTCGACCCGGTAAATGCCGAGATCATCAAAGATGAGATCCTGGAACTTAACCGCAATGGCGCAACCATCCTATTCTCCACTCACCGGATGGAATCGGTAGAAGAACTTTGCGATTCCATAGCCCTCATTAACAAATCAAAGAAGATCCTGGATGGCTCCGTCAAAATTATCCGCAACTCCTACCGTAACGGCACCTTCTTGGTTGAATACAGCGGCGACAGAATAATTTTTGACGGCAAGCAGCCATTTGATCTCGTTGAAGAAATGGCAGCAGATGATGAAACCCATACGCTTAAAATTAAACTTGCCGGCGCTAATTCCTCCAACGATGTGTTGCAATATATTATCCCTCTGGCACGCATCAATATGTTGCAGGAGCTGGTCCCGAGTATGAACGAAATATTTATTGAAAACGTAAACAAAATCGCCTGAGCCATGGATAAAGTATTATTAATCATTCAAAGGGAATATTTTACCCGCGTACGAAAAAAGGCGTTTATCATCATGATATTTGTGGTGCCCTTGCTGATTTTAGCTATGGGCGCCGTAATCACCCTGGTAGCCAGGAACAGCGACAACCTAAGCGACCCACTGGTGGTTAAGGTGATAGACCTGAGCGGGCAGTTTAGCGGAAAATTTAAAAACCAGAAAAACCTGACATTTGAATTGACAACGCAGTCCATCGATGATTTGAAACCGGCGCTTAACAAAGACGGGGACCTTTCGGCATTGGTAATACCAACCGACTATACTAAAAAGGATTCTGTGAAAATATATTCGCAAAAGAAGCCGGGTATTACGCTCACCTCGAAAATTGAAGAGGAAATGAATGCCATTGCGATAAACAATGGTATGCTTAAAAACCATATCGACACCTCCTTGCTGCATTCCATCAAAAGCGACATCTCGCTTAACCCGATGGAAATAACCAGTAGTGGCACTAATAAAACCAGCCAGGGCGCCGATATTGCCGTTGGTATTGCTTGTGCGGTGTTAATTTATTTATGCTTGTTTATATACGGCGCCCAGGTAATGCGGGGTGTTATTGAAGAAAAAACCAGTCGCATCATCGAAGTAGTGATATCATCCGTAAAGCCGTTTCAGCTTATGCTGGGCAAAATTATCGGTGTTGGTTTGGTTGGATTAACTCAATTTGCAGCCTGGATAGTATTGTCGATAGTTTCAACCAAAATCGTAGGGCACGCGTTATCATCGCCGCAAGGTGGAATGATGCAGGCGTTAGCCGCATTGCAAACCATTCATTTTGGCAGCCTGCTATTTTATTTCCTGTTTTATTTTCTTACAGGATATCTTCTATATAGTGCATTGTTTGCAGCAGTTGGTTCGGCAGTTGACAGCGAGACCGAAACGCAGCAATTTATGTTCCCTGTTACACTTCCTTTGTTATTTACCTATATTTTATCGGTATCAATATTGTTCCGGGCGCCCGATAGCCCGTTAGCGGTATGGCTGTCAATGATCCCTTTTACAGCCCCGGTAGCAATGATGGTGAGGATACCGTTTGGCGTGCCGGGCTGGCAACTGGCCATATCCATGTCGTTAATGGTGGTAACCTTTATTTTTACCACCTATGTGGCCGCGCGGATCTATCGTGTCGGCATTTTAATGTACGGCAAAAAGGCAAGCTATAAAGAACTGGTAAAATGGTTTTTTTATAAAGAGTAGTAGCCCCCTGGCCCCCTAAAGGGGGAAAAGAAAAACAAACGCACTATAATTCCCTAAATGCTAAACAATTTAGGGGATTGTTTATTTTAGCAATATGAATGATCGCTACGCCGTGATGGACCTCGGCACAAATACTTTCCACCTTTTAATCGCTGAAGCGGGCAATCATGGGTTTAATGAAATTGTACATGAGGAAGAACCGGTGAAACTGGGCGAAGGCGGCATTAATAAAGGCTATATAGTACCCGCTGCATTTGAGCGTGGCATAAAAACCATGGAGCAGTTTAGCGAACTGATCAAAAACAACAACGTTCAGCAAGTAAGGGCCATTGCTACCTCGGCATTACGCAGTGCGGCAAACGGCGAGGATTTTATCCGGCAGGTAAAAGAAAAAACTGGCATAGCTATCGAAATCATTAACGGCGACCAGGAAGCGGCTTTTATTTACAAAGGGGTTAAAGCAAGCGGCTGCCTGACGGACGAAAACAGCCTTATTGTTGACATTGGCGGGGGCAGCGTGGAATTTATTATTTGTAACGATAACAACGTCTATTGGAAACAAAGCTTTGAAATAGGTGCAGCCCGGCTGATGGATAAATTTCACCGGACTGACCCGATACCGCCGGAATCTATTAACGCGTTAAACCTTTACCTGGAGGATCAATTGCAAAGTCTTTTCGAAGCTATAAAAACATTCCCTGTTCATACGCTTATTGGCTCATCAGGCTCTTTTGAGAGTTATACGGGTTTAATAGAAACGGCAAAAGGACATGCCTTTGATCTGAAAAAAATCAAATCCTATGAATTTAATATGGATGAGCTTTTGAAATTGATGGAACAGGTCATCCTTTCCACTCATCAGGAAAGAATAGAAAACCCGGGCATCATCACTGTCCGGAAGGATATGATCGTAACGGCTTCTATACTCGCCCGGTTTATCCTTGAAAAATTAAAGATCAGCACAGTGATGATGACCACCCATTCCCTAAAAGAAGGGGTGCTGGCGGAGATGATGGGTTAACGGATATTAAACGCAATAGCGCATGTTGAAAATCCGATGAGAACAACTGCAAGAGAACTTAATAAAAGCGGTCGCCTGAATTTTCTCCAAATCAACCCCAATAAGAAACAAGCAAGAAAATGGAATAAAATTATAACCGCTAAGCCTAATACATCGTCTGCATTGTGGCTGGTAATTCTGACATATAAGGTATAAGCTATTAGAACAACTATGTTTATCAGCACAATCATCATGGTGTTATCCTTCTTTTTCTTCTCGTCCATCAACTTGTTTTTTTACTAACCCATTCCTATAACCATAACACAGGTTGAAAACCCGATGGCTACCACTAAAACACCGCTTAAAACCCACATCCAGCTTTTGCTGCTGATGGCCATCACAAAACAAACTATAAAATGCCCCAGCAAAACAAATGCATCAAAAAGAAACCCGCCCTGGCTGGCCAGCATTTTAAATATAATTGTATAGAAAGCCAAAGCGAGCAAGTTATAGGCCACAATAGCCATGTTACCCATAGGCTTATTGTTACCCGGTTGTTTTTCTTCAGGCTGAGGGTTTGGATCCCATATGTTTTGATCTGCCATTATACAAGTATTTCATTTCTCAACTGTTTTAAATATTCCACTTTATCGTCCCGGTAAAAAATATTCATCGTTTCAAAAGGGATGATCTGCAGATAATTATTCACAATATGAACGCACGATTTTTTGATCGCCCTTACATCAAAATTCTGCGCATCGATAAACTGCATAATGATGACCCTGAAAAGATTATCATACCCCAAATTGGGCGCGTCAATTTCCGGCAGGCAGCACATGATGGATTTTAAATGTTCCTTTGCCGTCTCCACTGAATTTCCCGTACTGAACATATTCAGCAAATGCATTTTCAGCTGTTCATCCTGTTCATAAACAATGGTATTTTTTGAATTATCCAGCAGGTCGTCCGGGTTAATCATGCGTGTTAACGGAAAAACCTGCCCGCCAAGTTTTAAGGCATAGCCCATCACCAGCGCATCCGGGTTGCAGGGTACTGGGATCAGGTCATGTTCGTTAAAAATATCGGTTTGTTGCAATATGGCCGACCTTACTTCTGTCAGGGTATACCTGTCAGTCGCAGGGTTAAAGTTTTCCAGCCGCCCCGCCTGTTGGGTAGGCTGAAAAGTTACGCCGCGCACACAGGGCTGTTTTAGGGCATATTCAATGATCATGCCTATCTCATCTGTATTAACCCCCTTTTGCAGCGTCACCACCAGCGTAGTAGATAAATTATACTTGTTCAGATTTTCCAGCGCCTTTATCCTTACCTCGCGCAGGTCCTCACCGCGCATTAGCTCCAAAGCTTCTTTTTTAAAAGAATCGAATTGCAGGTAGATCTCAAAATCGGGCATATAGGTTGCCAGGCGCTTTACAAAATTTTCATCCTTGGCAATCCTGATACCGTTGGTATTCAGCATCAAATGCCTGATAGGTTTTGTTTTGGCGATGTCCAGGATCTCAAAGAATTGCGGGTGTACGGTAGGTTCTCCCCCGCTGATCTGCACCACATCTGGCTGGCCCTCATTTTCAACGATTACATCCAGCATCTGCTCTATCTCGGCAAGGGTGCGGTGCCTGCCATAGCTGGGCGACGACATGGCATAACAAGTTGGGCAGCTTAAATTGCAGCGGTCGGTAACCTCCAAAACGGTAAGGCACGAATGCTGCTCATGATCCTGGCATAAACCACAATCATAAGGGCAGCCATAATGTGTTTTTGAGTTGAACTTTAACGGCATTTCACTGCGCTTGGCGTAATTGCGGCAGTTTTTATAATACTCAATATCGGTAGCTATCAAAACCTTTTCAAAGCCATGCTGCCGGCAGGTTTTCAGCATAAACACTTTATCGTCCTCAAATACAATTTTGGCGTCGACCCGTCTTAAACAAGTCGAACAAATACTCAGCGTAAAATCATAGTAAATATAGGGGCGTTCAGGCATCTGGTTTGATCAGTTTTGAAGGATAGAGAAAAACTTTATAATAATACAAAATACCCGCAACACAAACTAATTGAATTACCGAAAGGCCGAAACTAAAAAAGTAATCGGGCTTGATAAATTCGACCAGAAAGCGAAAAATGAGGTAGCCTGATAGAAATATCTTAAACTTTGATCCATCGGTTCACTACCATCATCATTTTTCTCTGTCATACCACCCCATTTGAAAGTGTCGCCACCCGATTCATTCATCAATCTAACCCAGTTGCTTTT
>NZ_CAIWNH010000154.1 GCF_903913935.1 uncultured Mucilaginibacter sp. | reverse complement strand
CGTTTAAACATTTATTTTATCAAAGGATATATTTAATTTAACATCCACAGGCTCAAATTTAAAACCGCCCCGCCGGGCAGGCAACAAAACACCCTGTAAATCAATTATTAAACTAAAATAGCCCGTTATTTATTTTTTAAAGACGAAAATAGATGGAGAGCGGAAATGTATCGACGAATACACTTATGAGTGCGCAGGAAGGGCAGGTTATTAAAGTATCCGGCATATCTAAAAACTATACCCCAGGTTAAACATACAATTCCGTGGGGCACCAGGCCATTTATTAATATTATTATATGCTCCCTGCCAATAAGTTTTATTAGTAATATTATTCATATTTAAGGCAAAGCGGTATCGCTGCAAGCCATAGCGTACACCGCCATTTATAACCAGGTAACCGGGTAATTTAATTGCCGGATCAAGCGTATTGCGGGCGCCAACCTGCGAATGGCCTGCGGATATTCCCAATCCTTTTAAGACGCCATTGGTAAAAGTGTATTTAATCCAGCTGCTGCTGGTATTTCGGGGGGCATTTTCAACTACAGTGCCTATTTGAGACGCAATATCGCTTTTAGAAACGATGGCCAGGCAGTTTGCATAATTAAAATTAACGCTCAAATTCGAAAGAACATAACCCGTGGCTTCCACCTCAAAACCCCTCGACCTGTTTTCACCCTGCTGCACAAACAGGTTCGGATCAGAGATATTGTTTGCATTTACCGCCACATTTTGAACTTTTAGCTGGTAAAGCGCCGCAGATACAAAAAGTCTATCATTAAAAAAACCGCCTTTTAACCCTGTTTCAAGCAACTGGCTGGTTAGCGGCTTAAACGGCGCATCAAAAACCTGTATACTGGTCGATGCTTCAAACGGATCGAAACCATTGTTATAACTGGCATAACCGTTTAGTTTTGGCATAAGCGGGTAGACGATGCCGATTCTCGGCAAAAACACTCTTTCATTTAGCCCGCTGCCGTCATCTGCTTTATAAAATTCCTCGCGCAGGCTACCTAATAGTTTCACTTTGCCAACGTTAGCCTGATCCTGCAGGTATATGCCCTGCGTATGGTAAATATTGCTGTTCACATCCGATTCGTCGCTGTTATAATCAGACAAACGGTAAGTATTTACCGGCATTTGAAAATACCGCGGGCTGCCCAGGCTTAAAGTTCCAACAATGCCACTACCCGGGCCAAACTGATCGGGCAATTCGTAGTATTGCTGGTTTAAATTAACCGAGGTCCTTACATAATCGTACCCGGCCAGCACCACATGGCTTGCTTTACCTGTTTTGAATTTGTAAGTGAGATAATTAGTGAGTGTATTGGTAACCGTATGGTAGGCCCAGGTAGTGTAATACAGGGAAACTGAATCCGGGGTGATGTAATCATTCAATCCGTGCGCGGCCACATTTTCCCGGGTAATATAATTCAAGTAACCCATACTAAAAATAAGGTTTTTATTGATCTTGTACGATGCAGAAATAACGGAGGCAACATCCGTCTCATGCAAATAATCGCCGGGCTGCGTTAAGGTTAGATTGATTGGGGT
>NZ_CAIWNH010000153.1 GCF_903913935.1 uncultured Mucilaginibacter sp. | reverse complement strand
TAACGGTTTGTTATTGGCTGGATTTACCTTATTGATATTAATTCTATCACAAAAGGAAATTTTAAAAACGCATCCTTCTATCAGCGTCGGAAAACTAACTTTCATGGGTATTGTTTTAACGTTTGTTCCCGGCATATTCTTTCAATTCATCAGGTCAATTACTTTAACCGCCGATAAATTTCAATATTTCTTCTCCGGATTAACTGTAACCTTAATAACCGACTGCGTTTTCTCTTTTTTTGTAGCATTTCAAATAAAGACAAAAAAGACAAAACTTCTTTTTCTCTTTATTTTTGTAGCTCTGGGATTATTGATGGCGTGGGATTATTTTTTTCATGTCGATGGATGATGCAAATCGTACTAAACTATCTTTCTTTCGCCCTTGTTGGTGTTTTCACCAACAAGTACCGATATGTCAGAATTAAAGATATTTTTCAATTTAGCTATATGGCTGACATAAATTTCGACTACCACCCGCAATTTTTTACCGCAACCATTTTGGAATGGAAACACCTGTTAAAGGAAGATGAATTTAAAGACATCATCATAAAAAGCCTTCAGTTTTTAGTAAAAGAAAAGAGCGTTGTGATTTATGCTTTTGTAATTATGCCCAATCATATTCACTTAATATGGCAGATTCAGGACGGTTTTAAGAGAGATAAAATTCAACTGCGATTTTTGAAATTTACGGCTCAGCAAATGAAATTCAAACTTTTACAAACTGATAAATTACAACTTGAACATTTTAGGGTTAATACCAGTGACAGGGAATATCAATTCTGGGAAAGGAACGCATTGAGCATTGATTGATGGAGCGAAGCGGTATTTATGCAAAAACTTGAATATATATATAACAATCCATTACAGGAAAAATGGCGGTTAGCTGAATTTCCGGAAGAGTACAGGTATTCGTCTGCTGGATTCTATGAAACTGGCATTGATGAGTTCGGCATTCTTACTTCTTACTAACATCAATGTATGCAGACACCCCAGTTTGACGCTCCCGTTTGCGAACATCCCTTTTTTGTTGGTGAAAACACCAACAAAGGCGCAAAGTAAGCATTTTTTACTACGAGTTTAACGTTATCGTATACTCCTCCTTCAACTCCTCCAAACAAGCCGCGCACATACAGCCCTCGTAATTCTCGCTGATATACTCCACCTCGTTCAAATTCAGCTGTACGGCGGCGCATTGGCATTTGGTAAAGGCGTTGGCTTTACACTCGATGCTTTTGCCGCAACGCTCACATCTTATAGTTTCGTGTTTCGAATTCAAACCTTGAAAGCTGAAATTTATTTTTTTTTTCGGATATAAGAATTAATTATAGTGATAACGGCATTGCAAAACATGCAACCGATTCTCCTTTATGGCGTAAATTAACCTGTGTTCATCGGTTATCCGCCTGCTCCAGTTGCCCGCGAAATTGCCTTTTAATGGTTCGGGTTTCCCAATTCCAGAAAATGGCGTACGCAAACAGTCCTTTATCAAATCGTTAATCCGCTTCAGAACTTTTTTGTCTGTTTGCTGCCAGTATAGGTAGTCATCCCAGGCTTTTGACTGCCAAACTAATTCCATACTAATCCTCAATCAGGTTATGGGCATGATGCACACCAGAGTTCATTTCATTAATGGCTTCCTGCAATCGTTTTCTGTTAGCTTCGCTTTTAATGATATGCAGCGTCTCTATCATGGCATTATATTCGTCCAAATCCATTACCACTACATTTTTACCTTTGCTCCGGGATACAATCACTATTTCTGCATCATCATTGACTTTATCAAGACTTTTGGCCAGGTTTTGGCGAAATTCTGTATAATTTAATACTTCCATCGTCTTTAAGTACTTATTTAAGTACAAAAATAGTAAAAAGTCCGGAAGTAGGAAAGTCCATAGTCAATGGACCATGGTCGATAGTTTTTATAGGTTCAAATTTATACTATTCCGGTCAACCTAAAATAAAAAGACCATAGTTAACTTCAGGATAATTTCCTGATTTTAACTATGGTCTATCGTCCATGGACCATGGACTAAAAGCTTATGCAGAGCAAGTCACGCAACCTTCTTCCATTGAGCAGCTCGGACCGGCAGGTATTTCATCTACAATCTGGTCAACTACTTCAGGAATTACAGGATCCATGTTTTTGCCGCCCTGGTTCTCAACGGTAAATTTAACCGCTTGCGATGCCGCCTGTGTACGCAGGTAATACATCCCTGTTTTAAGGCCTTTCTTCCATGCGTAAAAGTGCATTGAAGTAAGTTTTGACGCATTTGGCGAGTTGATGAACAGGTTCAACGATTGCGACTGGCAGATATAAGCGCCCCTGTCGGCAGCCATATCAATGATGTTACGCATCTTGATCTCCCACACGCTTTTGTACAGGTCTTTCAGTTCCTGTGGTATTTCCGCGATATCCTGTACCGAACCATTGGCGGTGATGATCTTATCCTTCATGTTGTTATCCCACAAACCAAGGTTCACCAAATCGCGCAGCAAATATTTATTTACGATGATAAACTCACCGCTCAATACCCTGCGGGTATAAATGTTGGAGGTATACGGCTCAAAACATTCGTTATTGCCTAAGATCTGCGAGGTGGATGCAGTTGGCATCGGCGCTACCAACAGCGAGTTGCGCACACCATGGTTCATTACATCCAGGCGCAGGTTTTCCCAATCCCAGCGGCCGCTGTCAGGCTTAACGCCCCAAAGGTCAAATTGGAACTGTCCTTTTGATAATGGCGACCCTTTAAAGGTTTCGTAAGCGCCTTCTTTTATCGCCAGGTCTTTTGAAGCCGTCATGGCTGCAAAATAGATGGTTTCAAAGATCTCTTTGTTCAGTTTCCTCGCTTCGTCGCTTTCAAAAGGTAAACGCAGCAGGATAAAGGCATCAGCCAATCCCTGTACACCCAAACCAATCGGGCGGTGCCTTAAGTTGGAGTATTCGGCCTCAATAACCGGGTAATAATTATTGTCAATGATCTTGTTCAGATTGATGGTGGCCTGGTAAGTTACCTCATACAATTTAACGTGATCAAAAATGCCTTCCCTTACATAACGCGGCAGGGCCAATGATGCAAGGTTACAAACCGCAACTTCCTTGTCCGAAGTGTATTCTATAATTTCAGTACACAGGTTTGAGCTTTTGATGGTACCCAAATTCTGCTGGTTTGATTTGCCGTTGGCTGCATCCTTATACAACAAATACGGCGTACCGGTTTCCACCTGCGAATCCAGTATGGCAAACCAAAGTTCCTGGGCTTTTACCACCCTGCGGGCACGGCCTTCTTTTTCGTATTTGGTATACAGGTCTACAAATTCTTTTCCCCAGCAATCAGCCAAACCCGGCGCTTCATGCGGACAGAATAAGCTCCATTCTTCATTTGCTTCTACACGCTCCATAAACAGGTCGCATACCCAAAGAGCGTAGAAAAGGTCACGGGCACGGTTCTCTTCCTTGCCATGATTTTTGCGGAGATCTAAAAATTCAAAAACATCCGCGTGCCATGGCTCCAGGTAAATAGCGAAGGCGCCTTTGCGCTTGCCGCCGCCCTGGTCAACATAACGTGCTGTATCGTTAAATACACGCAACATCGGGATGATACCATTGCTGGTACCATTGGTACCGCTGATATATGAACCGGTTGCCCGTACATTGTGGATGCTCAGGCCAATGCCGCCTGCGCTCTGCGAAATTTTTGCAGTTTGTTTTAAGGTATCGTAAATGCCGTCGATACTGTCATCCTTCATGGTTAATAAAAAGCATGACGACATTTGTGGCTTTGGCGTACCAGCGTTAAACAAAGTTGGCGTAGCGTGGGTAAACCAGCGCTCGCTCATTAAATGATAGGTTTTGATGGCGCTTTCCACATCTTCTTTATGGATGCCGATAGAAACGCGCATAAACAAATGCTGCGGACGTTCGGCTATTTTTCCGTCAACTTTTAACAGGTATGATTTTTCAAGTGTCTTAAAACCGAAGTAATCAAAACCAAAGTCGCGGTCGTATATAATGGTGCTGTCCAACAGTTCAGCATTTTCTTCAATAATTGCCCAAACATCATCAGCCAAAAGAGAGGCGTCTTTACCGGTTTTAGGGTCAATATAACCGTGTAACAGGCGCATCGTTTCGGAAAACGACTTGATGGTGTTTTTGTGGAGGTTGGATACCGCTATGCGCGATGCCAGCAAAGCATAATCAGGGTGCTTTGTGGTTAATGATGCAGCTGTTTCGGCTGCAAGGTTGTCCAGTTCGGAAGTAGTTACCCCGTCAAATAAACCCTCAATTACTTTTTTGGCCACATCAATCGGGTCAACCAAAGCGGGGTTTAAACCATAGCATAACTTTTCAATACGTGCGGTAATTTTGTCGAACTTTACCGTTTCTTTTTTTCCGTCTCTTTTGATAACGAACATCTTGACCCCCTTGTTTAATTAATATTTATTTTATTGTAACCCTTATTGTCTGAACTAAGATTAGAGGATAGTAGGATTTTTGATCTTTTCAAACCTTTTACCTTTCGCCTTTAACCTTTCAACCTTCCTAAAAGTCCTCGTCCAGCGAAAACGCCTTGTTGTCCTGGCCATTTAATACGCCGCTTTTTTGGTAATCCCCTACCCTTTTTTCAAAGAAATTGGTTTTTCCCTGCAAGCTGATCATTTCCATAAAGTCAAACGGATTGGATGCGCCGTAAAATTTATCGTAGCCCAGTTCACCCAGCCACCTGTCGGCCACAAATTCAATATACTGGCTCATTAATTTGGAGTTCATCCCGATTAAGTTTACCGGCAATGCGTCGATAATGAATTCTTTTTCAATTTCAACGGCGTCGGTGATGATGGCGGTTACGGCTTCCTGCGAAAGCTTATTATCCAGCATTTTGTACAATAAGCAGGCAAATTCGCAATGCATGCCTTCATCGCGCGAGATCAGCTCGTTGCTGAAGGTTAAACCCGGCATCAGGCCGCGTTTCTTCAACCAGAAGATGGAACAAAAGCTACCTGAGAAAAATATACCCTCAACTGCCGCGAAAGCCACCAGGCGTTCAGCAAAACTTCCGTTATTGATCCAGCGCAGCGCCCATTGTGCTTTTTTCCCAACGCAGGGAACGGTATCAATGGCATGGAACAAACGGTCTTTTTCTGTCGGATCTTTGATATAAGTATCTATCAGCAGCGCGTAAGTTTCTGAATGGATATTCTCCATCATGATCTGGAAACCGTAAAAACAACGCGCTTCGGGCAACTGTACCTCGCTCATAAAGTTTACGGCAAGGTTTTCGTTAACGATCCCGTCGCTCGCCGCAAAGAATGCCAGCACATGCGAAACAAAATGTTTCTCGCCTGTACTCATACTCTCCCAGTGCTTCATATCATCACCAAGGTCTATCTCCTCTGCCGTCCAGAAACTCGCTTCGCATTTTTTGTACATCTCCCAGATCGCAGGATATTTGATCGGTAAAATAACAAAGCGGTCTTTGTTCTCTCTTAGTAATAATTCGGTCTCTTCCATTTAAGCTGTATTTTATTCCAAGCCTTTTTGCTATCCTTTTATTTTTTAATGCTACCCGTTAGCCGACGACTTTCCCTTAGCCTTAGTTTTAACTACCGTGATAAATATTGATCACCCTAATGCTTTAACCCCCTGCTCACCAATCTCTGCCAAACTAATTTTTTATTTTTGCCGGTCACTACTGATGTACATAGTGTCCTTTATTTCAATACGATTCCGGGGAACCGGATACCGTTAAAAAGCGTTGCAAGAACTTATATCAAATATAGGAGAAGCATTTTTACGGTGTTAGCTTAAGTTTTACACATCAGCTATAAGTTATACACAATCCACTTTATCAATTAGTAATGAGCAGATTAGTGGCTTTTTTGACCACCGTTTTTGGGCGCGGTGTTAATATAGCGTTAACAACTTCTTAACCTAAAAATCAGGTTAAAAACAGGGCAAAAAACGTCTAAAAACGGCGATTATTAAGCAGGAACAAACTTCATCGATACTGAGTTTACGCAGTGTCTTACATTTTTAGGTGTTAAATACTCCCCCTCAAAAACGTGCCCCAAATGCGCGCCGCAGTTGGCACAAACGATTTCCACCCGCCTGCCGTCGGCATCGGGCACATGTTTTACCGCGCCCTCAATCTCGTCGTCAAAACTTGGCCAGCCACAATGCGATTCAAATTTTGATTCGGAAGTATACAATGGGGTATCGCATCTTTTGCATACATACAAACCCTGTGCCTTGTTGTTTAATAAAGCCCCGGTAAACGGCCTTTCAGTTCCTTTGTATAGTATTACCCGTTCTTCGTCGGGGGTGAGCTGATTAAAATTCATTGTTTTTTTTGATTTCACCGATAGCTTCGCCTTTCGGAATATATAAATATACGACAAAACGGTAGTTTAATTTGTTTGGGGGAGTGATATTGACAAAATGCTGACCGTTTAATAAACCTGCAAAACATCAGACCTATAGCCTTCAATTAAATTTAAATCTGTATCTTGTATTAGTAATGAACCTTGAACCATGAAACCTTTTTTAGCATTCATCATATTCCTGCTTTTTGCATGTAATCAACCTGACCATAAAACATTTACCACTGCGCAGCACGTAAATAAAACATTAAAACCAATCGACACAACTATTTACGCCATTCTAAAACTTGATAAACGGAATGATTACCTTTTTGAAAAAAACACTAAGCCGTCAAGTATTACTGCGG
>NZ_CAIWNH010000152.1 GCF_903913935.1 uncultured Mucilaginibacter sp. | reverse complement strand
AATAAAATCGAAAAATATTCGTCTATGGGCTTGTACCTGGTGTTAAATTAATTGTAATTTTATTTTACCAGATAATAGCTAAATAATACAACATTAACATCACCGTTAAGTAGAAGTTAAGGATGTATTAACATTATTCCGAGGCTGTTAAAAGCCGAAACCTAATTTGTAGTTTTAAAAATTGATTACGAATCGAGATGAGGAAGAAGATACTATTTATTACCGGATCTATTAATCAAACTTCGCAAATGCACCAGATCTCGGAGCATTTGTCTGACTTCGACTGCTGGTTTAGCCAGCTCTTCGCAGACAACAATTTTTTAAAGGGAATACTAAAATACACGCCTGTTGCCAACCATACGGTGCTTGCTGATCACTTCCGGAAAAAATCAGAAAACTACCTTAGCCACTTTGGCGCCCAGATTGACCGGGGTGGCAACAGGCATCCATACGATTTGGTGGTTAACTGTACCGATATGATCGTAGCCAAAAAATTCAGGCATACCAAAACCATCTGGGTGCAGGAAGGAATGATCGATAAAACCACCCTGTTAACCGGTTTGGTTAAAGCCTTAAACCTGCCGCCATATTGCTCGGGCGACACTTCGTTGAATGGCTCAACCAATGTATGCGATATTTATTGTACAGCCTCAATAGGGTACAAAAATTACTTTGCCCGGAAAGGTACTGACCCTTCAAAGCTGATAGTAACGGGGATCCCTAATTACGACAACCAGCGCCAATACCTGGATAATGATTTTCCATTGCATGACTATGTGATGGTTGCTACCACGGATATGCGCGAGACCTATCGTTTTGAAAACAGGGCTGCCTTTATACGCCATGCTGCAAATATCGCTGATAGAAGGCAACTGCTTTTTAAGCTGCACCCTAACGAAAACGTACCAAGGGCAGAAGCAGAGATAAAAAAATATGCGCCCGAAGGCACTTTGATATTCAGCAACGGAAATACCAACCACATGATCGCGAATTGCTGCGAGCTGATCACGCAATATTCAACGGTGGTTTATACCGGGATAGCGCTGGGTAAAAAAGTACATTCCTATTTTGACATTGAGGAGCTTTACCGCCTGGCCCCCGTCCAGAACGGCGGTACATCTGCAAAAAACATTGCGCAAATTTGCAGGCAGTATATTGATTTTACAGGTAAAAAAGAAGATTTTCTGAAAGGATTTACATTTAAGGCAGAAAGCGAACCTTATCTTGAGGTGCGGTATGCCTAATCATGTACGCGTTTAATATGATGGCAGATAATACTGTAATAGTTGTACAAGCCAGGATGTCGTCGACCCGCTTACCCGGGAAGGTGATGATGCCCATATTGGGCGAAAGCCTTTTGTCAAGGATGATCGAACGGCTTAAAATGATCCGCCACCAGGCGCTGGTGGTTATTGCTACGTCTGAAGAAAGTGCCGACGATATTATTGAACAGGAAGCTGACCGGATACAGGTGCCCTGCTTTCGCGGCAACCTCAATAACCTGCTGGACCGCCATTACCAGGCCGGCAAAAAACACAATGCAGATATAGTATTAAAGATCCCTTCGGATTGCCCGCTGATAGACCCGCGCTTTATCGACCAGGTGCTTGATTTCTATTTTGAGCACCCCGGTGAATATGATTACGTAAGCAACCTGCACCCGGCCACTTTTCCGGATGGGAACGATGTGGAGATCATGACCATGGCCTGCCTTGAAAGAACCTGGGAAGAAGCAACAAAGAACCTGGAGCTGGAGCACACCACGCCCTATATCTGGGAAAACCCTGAAAGCTTCAGTATTGGAAACGTAACCTGGGATACAGGAAAAGATTATTCCATGTCGCATCGCTTTGCGATCGATTATGAAGCTGATTACTTGTTTATTAAGCGTGTTTACGAAGAGTTATACCCGGCCAAACATGATTTTTCCTGCAATGATATCATTAGCCTGCTTGAACAAAAGCCGGAGATTTATGAGATAAATGCCCGCTACGCAGGCGTAAACTGGTACCGTAACCATATAGATGAATTGAAAACTATTTCATCAGACCAAACAAAATTGACTTTTTGATAACAAAAGTTAAATGATCAGGATTTAACTTTAAAGTTTTATTCATATTAAATGCAAAGTTTAGCTATACCAATTGACCAGCTCGAAGCCACTGCTTTAAAAGTAAGGGAGCATATAATCAAAATGTCAACAGATGGCGGATGCTTCGTTGGAGCATCCTTGTCTGCCGCCGATTTGATTGTATACCTGTATTCAGAATTTTTAAATATCAACCCAAACAACCTTGACGACCCGGACAGGGATTACCTCTTCCTTTCAAAAGGGCATGATGTACCAGCGCTATACGGCACCTTCGCTGAACTTGGTTTGCTGGAGAGAGATCGGTTGAAAAATCATTTAGCCCTTAACGATCATATTTACTGGCACCCCAATACGCATATTCCGGGTATCGAATTTCATTCAGGCTCTTTGGGCCATTTGCCCTCAGTAGCTATAGGCGTCGCCATGGATATTAAAATAAGGGGCGGCAAAAACAAGGTGATCTGTATTATGGGCGATGGCGAGCTGAACGAAGGTACTTGCTGGGAAGCCGCATTGGTGGCTAATGCGCACAAATTAGATAACCTGATCTTTGTGATCGACCGGAACCATTTCCAGGCCAATATGCCTACCGAAGAGTTGATCCCATTGGAACCTTTAACCGATAAATTCGAGGCATTCGGCGCAGCAGTAAAACGAATTGACGGGCATAACTTTGAAGCGTTGCACGAAGCGTTTTCGGCATTTCCGTTTGAAACAGGCAAACTAAATGTGGTGATTGCCGACACTGTGCGCGGTAAGGGGCTGCCCAGCATCGAACGCAGGGCCGACAGGTGGTTCTGTAATTTTAATGCCGAAGAGGTGGCGAGCCTGCTGAAAGAATTGCACGGCGAACATTTAACGAATTTAACATCTGAAACTTTAGTGGTGAGATAACATGACCTACGAAGAATTACTTACCCAAACTGCATTAGCCGACGATCGTTTTATCGTGATGACGGCTGAAAACCGTGCCCTGGTACGCAATATCCCCGGTAAACTGGGCAACCGTTTTATTGATACCGGCATCACCGAACAAACCATGATTGGCGCTGCCGCCGGGTTGGCGCTGCGTGGGCGCATACCCGTGGTACATGCCCTCGCATCATTTTTAACCATGCGGGCCTTTGAATTTGTGAGGACAGACGCAGGTATCCCTAACCTACCAGTTAAACTAAGCAGTTTTATACCAGGGTTTTTATCTGATGGTAATGGACCTACCCACCAGGCTGTGGAGGATATCTCACTGATGCGCGGCATTCCGAACATGACGGTTTTTGCCCCCGCCGATGAGCAGGACCTGGTAATGATGCTGCCCGAAATATGGAAGCATCCGCATCCGTCTTACGTCCGCATCAATACCCGCAAAACTGATTACCAGCATAGGCCATTTAAATTAGGCAAGGCCGAGGTGATCTCAAAAGGCGAAGACGTTACCATATTAACCTACGGCCTATTGTTTGAACAGGCGATGATCGCCGTTGAGATATTGAAAAACGAAGGTTTGTCGGTTGGTTTGATCAACCTGCGCAGCCTGAAGCCTGTAGATGAGCAGGCTATATTAGAGGCTACCCGGGAAAGTACCTTAACCATCACGCTCGAAGATCATTTCGTAACAGGTGGCCTTTATAGTATTGTTGCCGAAGTGTTGTTAAAGCACTGCCAGACTGCCAAGGTTATCCCGATGGCATTGAAGGACAAATGGTTCAAGCCCTCCTTATTGCCAAACGTATTGGAACACGAGGGCTTTACCGGCAAACAAATAGCCGAAAAAATATTGGGCTACAATACCAATGCCTATCAACCCGAAATATCAATCCCGCAATTTTCTGAATAAATAAACAAGAATACCATGCCAAATTCTGTAAAATTTAACCCCGGATACCCCGATATAAGTAAATCAAACGAACTGTACCAACGCGCGGTAAAAGTTCAAAAACCGGTTACCCAAACCCTGGCAAAAGGCCCGGGACAGTTTACCAATGGCGTAGCGCCAAAGTACCTGCAAAAAGGCAAAGGTTCGCATGTTTGGGATGTTGACGGGAACGAGTATATCGACTTTAACTCGGCCATCGGTCCTATTTCCTTGGGTTATGCCTACCCTGCTGTGGATGCAGCTATCGAAAAACAACTGAAAGATGGCATTACTTTTTCGCTGATGCACCCGCTCGAGGTTGAATTGTCGGAACTGATACAGGAAGTGATCCCCAATGCCGAAGCCGTAAAGATCTCCAAAACCGGTGCGGATGTTTGCTCTGCAGCCATACGGGTTGCCCGTGCATTTACCAAACGCGAGAAAGTTTTTTGCTGCGGTTACCATGGCTGGCACGATTGGTATATCGGTATCACCAGCCGTAATGCCGGTATCCCCGAGGCCATACAGAACATGACCTATACTTTTGAGTATAATGATATAGAGGCTATAAAAGCCGCGCTGGATGAAACCGTTGCAGCCCTCATCCTGGAGCCATTTATTTTTGAAGCGCCAAAACCTGGCTTTCTTAAAGAACTTGCCGAAGTATGTAAGGAAAATGGTACCCTGCTGATCTTTGATGAAATGTGGACAGGTTTCCGCATCGCGATCGGCGGCGCCCAGGAATACTTTGATGTAAAACCCGATCTGGCTGTATATTCAAAAGCATGCGCCAACGGGATGCCTATTGCCCTGCTAACCGGCCGTGCTGATGTAATGGAACTGTTTAATCACGAAGTCTTTAGTTACACCACATTTGGCGGCGAAGCTTTATCGCTGGCAGCTTGCATTGCTACCATTAATGAGTTGCGCGATAAAAATGTACCGCAATATTTAGACGAAAAAGGTGGATTAATGAAAGACGGCTATAACCAGATCGCGATTGAAACCGGGATGGATATTTACACCCGCTGCATCGGTTACAACTGCCGGTCCATGGTGACTTTTACACCCGAAGCCGGTAATGGCCTTGAAGTAAAAACCCTGATGCAGCAGGAAATGATCAAACGTGGTGTACTGTGGGCCGGTTTCCACAACATGTGTTACAGCCATAGCGATGAGGATATTGCCTATACACTTTCGGCATACCGTGATGTAATGCCGATAATGAAAGAAGCTATCCAAAGCGGTAATATCAAACAATATTTAAAAGGCGAAGTGCTGGAAGCAGTTTTCCGTAAAGTAAGTAACTATAATATAAAGCCGAAGGCGGTATAAAAAAGTCATTTGGTCATTAAGTCATTAGGTCATTGAAGCGGAAAAACAATGACCAAATGACCCAATGACGCGAAGCAAATGACCCAATGACGCGAAGCAAATGACCCAATGACCCAATGACGCGAAGCAAATGACTAACATATTTTCATTAAAAGATAAAACTGCAATTGTTACCGGCGCTCTTGGCTTGCTGGGTAAAAAACACTGCGAAGCCCTTGCTGAAGCCGGTGCCAATGTGGTGGTAGCGGATATGGATGAAGCTGCTTCGGAAAAATTTGCCGCAAGTTTAGGCGAACAGCATGGAGGATTAAAAGTTGATGTTACCAGCGAGTTATCTTTAAAAACAGCTCGTGATAAAATATTAACGCGCTACGGAAGTATTGATATTTTGGTGAACAATGCCGCCATCAACGATATGTTTGAAAATCCGGGAATGGCAAAAGAGTTATCGGCTTTTGAAAATTACCCGCTCGATGCATTTAAAAAATCTCTCGATGTAAATGTAACCGGGGTTTTCCTGGCCTCGCAGGTTTTTGGCACCGTGATGGCCGGACAGGGAAGCGGTAGTATCATCAATATAGCATCCACCTATGGTATCGTTGGGCCCGATCAATCTATTTACCGGAATGAATGCGGCGAACAAACCTTTTATAAATCGGCTGTTTACCCGGTTACCAAAGGCGCAGTAATAAACTTTACCCGCTTTTTGGCGGCGTACTGGGGAAGCAAGGGCGTACGCGTAAATACGCTTTCTCCCGGAGGCGTTGAGAATGCACAAAACGAATTTTTTATACACAACTATTCAGCAAAAACATTACTTGGCCGGATGGCACAACCAACAGACTACCAGGGCGCTTTGGTTTTCCTGGCAAGCGATGCCTCGGCTTATATGACAGGTGCAAACCTGGTGGTTGACGGCGGATGGACCGCGATTTAATAAAATAACGAACCCAATTAAACTTGAACAATATGTTAGCAGCAAAACTTTCACGAATCAAATTACTCCTCACTGATTGTGACGGCGTATTAACGGACGGCGGCGTTTATTATGGCGAAGCCGGGGAAGAACTGAAAAAGTTCGATATCCGCGACGGTATGGGTGTTGAACGCCTGCGAAACCTTGCGGGTGTAACTACGGGCATTATTACCGGGGAGTTATCTCCATCGGTAATTAAACGCGCAGAAAAATTAAAGATCACCGAACTCCACCTGGGCGTTAAAGACAAACCCACCGTGTTTCAGGAGATCATCAGCAGGCTTGGCTTAAAACCCGAGGAAGTTGGCTTTATTGGTGATGATGTAAACGACCTGGAAATAATGAAGCTTGCCGGCGTTTCATTTTGCCCGGCAAATGCTATATTCTTTGTTAAAGATATGGCTTCTTTAGTTTGTGAAAATAACGGCGGCAGCGGTTGTTTCAGGGAAGTTGCGGAAATGATCATTGCTGCACGTAAAGGCGAAAAGGTGAGCAGGCAAAAAAATGAAGTGATCACTTTAAATAGCGGCATCAAAATCGGACCGGGAGAACCCTGCTATATTATTGCGGAGATCGGTATCAATCATAACGGCTCACTTGAAATTGCCAAACAACTGATCGATGAGGCCGTAGCGGCAAAAGCGACTGCCGTTAAATTCCAGAAAAGAACACCTGAGCTTTGTGTGCCTAAAGACCAGTGGGAAATTATGCGCGACACGCCATGGGGCCGGATATCGTACATTGACTATAAGCGCAAAACCGAATTTGGTATTGTAGAATACGCCACTATCGACCAGTATTGCAAAAAGGTAGGGATTGATTGGTTCGTTTCTACCTGGGATGTGGAAGCGGTTGATTTTATGGAGCAATTTGATACCCCTTTGTATAAACTGGCTTCAGCGTCTTTAACAGATACACAGCTGATCAAACGGATTTTGCTTACAGGGAAGCCGTTGATGCTATCCACAGGGATGTCGACAACTAAAGAGATCGAAGACGCAATGAACCTGGTATGGTCGTTTGACAGGCATTATCCTTTGTTCATCGCACATTCTACTTCGGCTTATCCATGCAAACCTGAAGAACTGAACCTTCGGATGATCCAGACACTGGCTACCAAATATTCGGGTATTCCGGTTGGATACTCGGGCCACGAAACGGGTTTAGCAACAACCGTTGCCGCAGTTACTATGGGCGCAACGTTTGTAGAACGCCATTTCACGCTTGACCGGGCCATGTGGGGATCTGATCATGCCGCATCAGTTGAGCCGCAAGGCTTTCAGCGCCTGGTGCGTGATATCCGCGATGTGGAAATTGCAGCCGGTGATGGCATAAAAAGAGTGTACGAATCTGAACTTGGCCCTATGAAACGTTTAAGGGTTAACATAAGTGAAGAGTATAAGGAAAAGGCGAAAGCATAGTTTTAAGTCCGAAGCCTAAAGTCTTAAGTCCGAAGTCTTAAATATTTCATGAAAAAGCATAAAAAATAACGACTTTCGGATTTAAACTTTAGGCCTAAACGATGAGTTCATTCAGAGATTTGATTGCTTATAAAAAAGCATTTGCGTTATCGATGGAAATATTTTCAATAACGAAAAGTTTTCCAAAAGAAGAAACATATAGTCTTATTGACCAAATAAGGAGATCTTCAAGATCGGTTTTTGCTTAAATTGCAGAAGCTTATAAAAAGCGAAAATACCCAAATCATTTTGTGAGTAAACTTACAGATGCAGATATGGAGAATGGTGAAACGCAAGCCTGGCTAGATGCCTCGCTTGCTTGTAATTATATTGATGTCGGCAAATACAACGAACTTAATAAGCAAAGCGAAGCGGTCACGTATCTCTAAATTTATATGACAAATAATCCAGAAAAATTTAAATAATAAATTGAACAAATAGTTTTCCGACTTAAGACTCAAGACTTTCGACTTAGAATGACATTAATTCAAACCACAACAACAATCCTCATTTGCTGGGTGATCTTCATCATCTCCTGGGAACGGATCTCGCCGTACCGTAAAGGCCTGCCTTTTTTTAGGGAGGGTTTTTGGGTTGATTTGGTATGGTATACCATCATTCAGAGTTATTTTTTGAAGATCCTGATCTTCGCATACATCATACCATCGCTGCAAAATTTTATCCACTGGCACGGTTTCGCCTTTTTCAGAAGCTGGTCGATAACCGAACAGGTTTTGTTTTTCCTGGTTACCCATGATCTGTATATCTACCTGTTCCATCGTTTACAGCATGCTAATAAGTTGCTTTGGCGTACGCATGAGGCTCACCACTCCGGCAAAGAAGTTGATTTCCTGGCGGGATCAAGGTCTCACGTTGTCGAAATTATCATTAATCAAACCATTGAATTTGCACCCATAATAATTTTAGGGGCACATCCCGAAGTAATACCTATCAAAGCCCTGCTTGATGCCATGTTCGGCATGTTTATCCATGCCAATGTGAATGTAAAGTTTGGGAAATTAAAGTACTTTCTGAATTCGCCCGAATTGCATTTATGGCACCATGCCAATTACCGCGAGGTTTTTCATGCCAATTTCGCTACTAAGTTTTCTATATGGGACTATCTCTTTGGGACAGCATATTTTCCGGGCCATAAACCTGGCAACCGCCGCGAGAACTGGGGCTTGTATTATGATTATCCTAAAGACTATTTCCTGCAGCACGTTTTCTCTGTAAAAAGGTTCGACGAAAAAAGCCTGTTGAAATACAAATGGTTTAAATGGTATTATGAATTACGCCCAAACCTGGTAACGGCATTGAGCAAATTTTTAGGGATCAAAAAATCCGCAAGAGTATTTTATATGCACCCCGATGAATTGGAAACGGACAATACCCCGTCGCATGCTGCCATTAATGAGCTTGATGGGGATGTTGTAAATTATACCTACAAACAGCAATGACCATATTGAGTTCCTGCTGCCTGAAAAAGCATTTCAATGCTATTGAAAATTTATATCTTGCAACCTGTATTTAAAAACTAATAGTATTGGCCTGGATATATTTAGTTTTAGCCGCAACCTGCGAAACCGCCTGGACCTTTTGTTTAAAGTTCATGAAATTTAGCGACCTGAAGACCTTAACCTTTACCAATTTTTATAAATGGCAGGGAGGTTTACAGTTTTTACTGCCTTTTGTGGGTTATGTTTTATTTGGGTTGGCCAACATCTATTTTTTCTCAACCGCTATAAAACAGATCCCAACCGCAATGGCATTTGCAGTCTGGACAGCAACAACTCTAATATTTCTTAAAATTTCTGAAATAGTATTCTTTCAGCAACGGATCTCGTGGCCCGAAGTGTTTTTTATGCTATTGATAATGACCGGAATTTTGGGGCTGAAAATTTACGCTGTACAGCCCAAATAAATTTTAATTGTAACAATTTACTTTCCTGTTCGCTCTTTATATTGTTCTTATAAAAATATTTAAGACCTTTAATTATGAAAAATTTTTATATTTCAATTGTATTCGTTTGTTTAATCGCCGGGACAGCCCTGGCACAGCAACCGTCAACACCTGCCAAAAACCCTAATCCCATAACAAAAACCCGCATTTTGCAGGTTGATTCTGCTGTAGTTACCAAACATTCGGTAAGTATAAAGGGGAAAGCTGTACCCTATACTGCTACTGCCGGCAGTATGCCGATTTGGGATGAGGACGGGCGCCCGGTTGCAGGCGTATTTTACACTTATTATGAAAGAGATGATATTAGCGACAGGTCGACCAGGCCATTGGTGATCTCGTTTAACGGTGGTCCCGGTACGCCGTCGGTTTGGATGGAAATAGGTTATACCGGCCCAAGAAGGCTGAATACCGATAACGAGGGTTACCCGGTGCAGCCTTATGGCATGGAAGACAATCCAAATTCTATCCTCGACGTGGCCGATATCGTTTATATCGACCCGGTAAATACGGGTTATTCAAGGATCGTAAACAAAGAAACACCCGGCTCCAAATTTTTTGGGGTGAATGAGGACATCAAATACCTGGCTGAATGGATCAACACGTTCGTTACACGTAAAAACCGATGGGCGTCACCAAAGTTTTTAATCGGCGAAAGCTATGGTACCACCCGGGCCTCGGGACTGGCACTCGAACTGCAGAATGCACAATGGATGTATTTGAACGGTGTGATCCTCGTATCGCCGACAGATCTGGGCATTGAGCGGAGCGGTCCTGTACAGGCAGCATTGAAATTGCCGTATTTTGCAGCAACAGCATGGTACCACGGTATGCTATCATCCGAATATCAGCAAAAAGATCTTACCACATTTTTGCCCGAAGTGGAAAATTTCACCATTAATGAATTGATCCCCGCGATGGCACGCGGCGGGTTTATTGATGATGCCCAAAAGAGGGATATGGCTGCTAAAATGGCAAAATACAGCGGCATATCAGTAGATGTTATTTTAGGGAATAACCTCGATGTATCATATGACCTTTTCTGGAAAGAGTTATTGAGAGTAAAGGGATATACTATTGGCAGGCTTGATTCACGTTATAAAGGGATCGACAGGCAGGCCTACGGCGGCAGCCCCGATTACAATGCCGAACTGGTAGCCTGGCTGCACGAGTTTACCCCGGCGATGAACATTTATCTGCGCAATGAACTCAACTATAAAACAGATTTAAAATACAATATGTTTGGTGATGTTTGGCCATGGGATGATAAAAACGACCATACCGGCGAAAACTTGAGGCAGGCTATCGCCCAAAACCCTTACCTGCATTTATTGATCCAGTCAGGCTATTATGATGGCGCCTGCGACTATTTTAATGCTAAATACAGCCTCTGGCAGCTCGACCCAAGCGGCAGGTTGAAAGACCGGTTAAAATGGGAAGGGTACAAAAGCGGGCACATGCTTTACCTCCGTAAAGAAGACCTGGCAACCGCAACAGAAAATTTGAGAAAATTCATCCAGGAAGCTGTACCGAAACCGGGTACTCCTGCTAAGTACTAAGTCTTGAGTCTAAAGTCTTGAGTCTGTAGTCATATTCGACTTTGGACTCAAGACTTCAGACTTGAATTAATTATTCTTCAGGCCGATCTTATGATCCGCATAATCCATTAAAAATTCATTTTCAGTAAAAAAGTTGATGCTGAAAATGGTTCTCGGGTCGCCGGTATAAGATGGTTTCGCAACCTGCGTAATATCATTAGCGCTCGCGGTGGTATAGGAATAGCTAAATCCTTTGCCTGTTGTTATGGTTACACTGGTGTTTGCCGGGAGCTGGCTGATATTACTGGCGGCGTTTTGATTTGCAATGGTTGATATAGCCGGGGTTCCGGTATCAAACAATATCGTACCGGCAACACTGGTGCCATTGTAATTTATGGTCGCGGGGATATCAGGCGAATAGCCACCCTGCGAATAATAAGTAAGATTGTGCATTACAAAGCCATTGATCGCAAGGTCATTGGGTACCAACCCGATGGTAAGCAAGCCTGAAACGTAAGTACCGGTTAGGCTGAATGAGGCATTATTAAGCATAGCCAGTTTAAATCCACTGGTTACTTCAGCAGCGGTTTTAAAATAACTCAGGGGGCTGCCAATATTACTATTGGCAAAACTAACGCCCGGCCCAACGCCAAATACATCATTTGAATGTGCAGGTTGTTTTTGCCCGGTGGTATTGTCAACAATTTTATAGTATAGGAAGAAAGGGATACGTGTAGTGGTTACGTTGCCGTTTTGATCGCCGATGGTTACGGGTGCGTAGGCCAGGTTGCCAAACTCCTGGATCTCGCTTTGCGTGTTACCGTAGGCTATCACTGCCGTTTGGCTGGTAATAGTAATTCCATTCACATTTACCGAGTCTCCCGCAACGGTAATGCCTGTATTGGTGATCATCGATGCAGGTATTAAACCCGTGGCATCAATAGTCATCCCCGTTGAGCCGGTATCAAATACACTATAATAGGTAACACTTTGTGTGCCTACTTTGGTTATCGGAATAAATATTCTTTTATAAATGCCGCTGTCTACTTCATACATCCCCAGTGTTGCAATAGGCTTCGGAACGGGTATGGGGGTTGAGTTATGGTCCTTTTTACAGGAGGACATCATCATTGTTACTAATAACAATCCACACGCAAAAAAGTGAAGGCAGGCAGAGTATATATTTCTCATATTTATGCTATATCAATCAATAATAAATGTTCTAACGCTTTTTTGTGCCTAAGTGTATAGGACCGGTTTAAAAATACATATTATTTTGGACACCCTGGAAACAAGCAGTCCGTCCTTTGGCCATTTCATATAAACATTTACCTGATATACGGCATTTCTGCGTGGAGGGTTGCTGAAAATCAAAATTTAAATAAATGTTCAGCAGGCGTCATTTTTTTGGGTTTTCTTTAGTTATTTTTTAGTTAATAGCATACAATTATTCCGTTTAAGTGATCAATTTTAACTAAACCATGCAAAATACTATCCAGTTTAAATGCCGCCTGTTGAATTAAATAGTTGCGCACATTTTGCCGCAATATAGCCCTTGGTTGTAATGGAGAGCGAAAATCAAAAATCAACTAATAAATAAATCAATTATTCGGATACATATTAGGTGAAGCAAATACAGGGCACTTGTTTTGTATTAACGGTATACATGATGGTACTCTACATAAGAAATATGATGTGCGTCCGGTGCAAAATAATAGTCGAACTGGAGTTTGAAAAACTTGGGATACATTGTGCTTCTGTAGCATTGGGGAAAGTTGAAACCTATGAAACTCTATCTGACAATCAAATGTTAGAAATTAAAAACGCCCTATCAAAATCAGGCCTGGAGTTAATAGATAATAAAAAAAGCATTTTGGCTGAAAAGATAAAAAATACCATCCTGAGCATGGTTTATAATTCAGAATGCCAGGTAAAAATAAATTTCTCCAATTATTTAAGCCAGGAGTTAAAACACGATTATACCTATTTGGCCAATGTATTCTCAGATGAAAAAGGGGCAACTATTGAACAGTTTTTTATCTTCACTAAAATTGAGCGTATAAAGGAACTGATCAGCTACAACGAGCTAAACCTTACCGAAATCTCGTGGAAACTCAACTATAGCAGTGTTGCCCACCTCTCTACTCAATTTAAAAAAGTTACCGGCATTACCCCATCCCTTTTCAGGCATTTTAGCAACCTCAATATACATCGCCCTCAGATGTGTGAATTATAGAACTTTTATAAAAAATTATGTAACGGGCTGCCCTACGTTTCGGGGTAGGTTTGTATAGTCATAATTCCCATCAAAACAGAATCAGGACGTCAAAAATACATCTATTAATAAAAAAAACTACCATGAAAAAAAAATCTACCCCGACTAAGGATAGTATATCAAAGCGTAAAAGCAGAGACTATTCCAGGATATTCAACACCATGTGGTCAATGGTATTACTGCTTGCCATATTTACGGCCGGTTGTAAAAAGGATAATTATAAAGGAGCTATCCAGGGCGTTTGCCCGATCGTGACTGTTACCGATCCGATGAATGCAGCGGTTGACGTTGTACTCAACAAAGTTATTTCAGTTACATTTAATACGGCCATGCGTCCCTCGTCAATCAATGGTACAACTTTTACCATTATGCAGGGTTCAACAGTTGTTGCCGGAACGGTAGCGCCCACCGCCAATAACGCGGTATTTACGTTCACGCCGACGGTGGCATTATTACCCTTTATTAAATATACAGGTACAATTACCACCGGTGCTACTGATACCTTAGGTTCAGCAATGGCCGGCAATTACGTATGGACTTTCACTACTATTCCGCAAATAGGTGTATCATCAAACCCTGTAGCGGGCGGAATAACCGCGGGGGCGGGTACATTTGCCCAAAGCTCGGTAGCTACTGTAGTTGCAACCCCCAATACTGGATTTACATTTACCAGTTGGACCAACAACGGCGTTATAGTATCTAAAAGCTCAAGTTATCAGTTTATCGTCAATGGAAACATAACATTAGTTGCAAACTACACGCCGGTTGTTGCCGGAAATTTTGCGGTCAACTTATCCTCAAATCCTGCCGCAGGTGGTAAAACATCCGGATCCGGGGCGTTTAAAGCAGGGGCGTTTGTAACTGTTGGCGCTGCGCCAAATGCAGGCTATGCTTTTGTTAACTGGACAAATAACGGAACCATTGTTTCGACCAGTTCAAACTACCAGTTTATTTTGACAGCAAATACTACCCTGGTTGCCAACTTCAGCGCTGTTCAGTCATCTCAATTTGCTTTAGTGCTCTCATCAAGTCCGGCAGTAGGCGGAACAACATCAGGATCAGGCTCATACAATGGGGGAACATCCGTTACAGCGACAGCGATTGCTAATACCGGGTATACCTTTATAAATTGGACAAAAAACGGCTTGATCGTATCCACCAGTGCGGCTTATACCTTTCCTTTAAATGCAAATACAAACTTAGTGGCCAATTTCGCCATCAATACATTTACATTGAACGTTACCGCAGTTAATGGAACGGTTTTAAAAACGCCCGACCAGTTAACGTACAATTATGGAAGTGTTGTTCATCTTACGGCAACGCCAAATACCGGCTACAAATTTAAGTCGTGGAGTGGAGACGCCGCCGGCACAGCCAATCCATTGGCCGTATTAATGAACGCGAATAAAAATATCACTGCAAACTTTACCTTAATAGTTTTAGCGCCGCCCACCTTAGGAAGCATCTCGAATTTCGGATCTTTCGGAGGAAACGCCGGCGTTACCAACCAGGGGTTAAATACAGTAATTAACAATGGTGGAATAGGCACGACGGCCGCTTCTACGCTGATTACCGGGTTTCATGACGGGTTAACTGGCGATGTTTACACCGAAACACCTTTAAATAAAGGTTTGGTTTCCGGCGGCATCTTTACAGCACCACCAGCTCCCGGAACGGCTACCTCATTTGCCATTGCTTCAAAAGCTTTGCTTGACGCTAATACCGCATATATCAGTATTTCACCAGCGTCGAAACCAGGTGGTTCGGATCCGGGCGCCGGAGAATTAGGGGGTTTAACCTTAGCTCCTGGTGTTTATAAAGCTGCAAGCGGTACTTTTAAAATATCAAACGGTGATCTAACGCTGGATGCCAAAGGCGACCCGAATGCAGTTTGGATATTCCAGACAGCAGCCGGACTAACGGTTGGGATAGCCGGGCCGGCAGGTGCACGCAGCGTTAAATTAATTGGCGGTGCACAATCTAAAAATGTTTTTTGGTATGTAGGAACAGCAGCAACCATTAACGGCGCCGGCGGTGGCGTTATGGTGGGAACCATTATTGCGACCGCGGGGGTTACCATCTCTACGGCAGGAAATGCCGTTCAAACGGTGCTTAATGGCAGGGCTATTTCCCTGGTTGCATCGGTTACCATGGTGAATACGACGGTTAATGTGCCATAAAACGCAAACCACATAGGCATTAATCCAATAATCCACTGCCCGCTTATATCCGGGTAGTGGATTTACAAAAGCTAAAACAAACAGAAACTCAATTTTAAAAGAAAAATATCATGTCACTAATAGATAACATATCGCGTAAACTTACCATCAGCTTTTTGACGGTAATTTTTATAAGCACAGCGGCCATGGCTCAAACTACGCAACCAGTATGGTGGTTTGGTGTATCAGGCGCTGCGAATTTTAATTTTTATGATGGGACAACCCAGCGGCTAAATAATGCATTGATTACGCCAACTCCATTTCACAAGGGTAACGGCGTAAGGCCATACGCATCTTTGCTGGTTGAATACCGCCCCGGCCCGACATGGGGCGGCATGCTGAACGTGGGCTATGATGGCCTTGGCGCAAAGTTTGATGGTGTTGAAGCGCCATGTAACTGCCCTGCTGACTTAACTTCAGAGTTGAGCTATGTTTCCATAGAACCCAGTCTGCGTTTAGGTTTTAAAACCACAAGTTTATACTTTTTTGCCGGCCCTAGCCTGGCAATTAATGTAAATAAAGGATTTGCTTATACACAGCTTAAACAACCAAATACCAATGCTGATTTCAGTTCCGTTAACAGTACCATGTTTTCGGGCCAGGTGGGTGCCGGATTTGATATACCTCTTTCGTCGCCAAACAGTGAATCGAAAGTTAGTCTTTCGCCATTTATTTCTTACCATCCCTATTTTGGACAGGATCCCCGCAATATCGAAAGTTTATCAATTACGACCGTTAGGGCCGGGCTTGCACTTAAATTTGGAAAAGGGCATAAGGCGCCTGTACAGGACCAACCGGTTGCTGTTGCTGCACCCCCGGTGGTGTTAAGTGATGTTACCTTTACCGTACGCGGCCCGATAAATGCCCCGCCAGTACACGTTGTAAGCGAAACCTTTC
Source organism: uncultured Mucilaginibacter sp. (assembly GCF_903913935.1). Classification (GTDB taxonomy): domain Bacteria; phylum Bacteroidota; class Bacteroidia; order Sphingobacteriales; family Sphingobacteriaceae; genus Mucilaginibacter. The sequence continues at coordinate 15,661 of NZ_CAIWNH010000152.1, read as the reverse complement.
CGGTGCTAAATTCAGTGTTTTTTGATGACGGATCAGCGGCTATCCCAGGCAGGTATATATTGCTTACAAAAGAGCAGGCTGCTGGTTTTAAAGAAAACCAGTTGCAAAATGCGCAGTCGCTCTCCGGAACAGTCCGTTCCGCCGGGCAATTAACAGTTTATTATAATGTTTTGAATGTTTTGGGCGACCGTATGCGGGCCAATCCTGCGGCTATCGTCTCTCTTGAAGGCTCATCAGCGCAGGGCCCGAAGGATGCAAAAGAGTTTGCCGAATCAATCAAACTTTATCTTGTAACCGTATTTGAAATTGACGGATCAAGGATCACCACCCACGGTAGTTTAAGAGCGCATCCGTCTTCGGAACATCCGGGCGGCACCACGGAACTTGTACTTTTGGGAGCCGAAAACCGCAGGGTTGATATTGAAAGCAAATCTCCTGAATTACTGGTTGAAGCTGGCGGTGGTATAATGAAGCCGGTTCAAATTAATACAACACAGGAAAATCCGCTTGATTTTGAGGTAGTTTTCAGTGTGGATTCGGCGCAGCAGAAGGTTAAGTCATGGTCCGTTAATGCGACTGACGAAAGAGGAACTGTTCAGCATTTTGGCCCTTTCACTGGTAACCAGCAGGGTTTACCGGCGGCAACCATTTTAGGCGGTAGCCCGAGCGGCGACTATAAAATAACCATGCTGGCGGAGTTAAATAACGGATCAACCGTTACAAAACAAGCGTCCGTTCATTTGTTACGCCCAGATCCTATAATCACGAACGGCTTCCGTTACAGTATCGTATTTGACTATAACAAAGCGAAATCCATCGCTGAATATGATAAATTTTTAACCAACACCGTAGCGCCATTGATTATTGACGGGGCAACCGTTACTATTCATGGGCATACGGACATCATCGGTCTGGAGGCTTATAACCAAAAGCTTTCGGATGAGAGGGCACAGCAAACGCAAAAAATTATTGAGCGCGCGATTGCCAATTCAGGCCGGGATCATGTGAAATTTGAAACAACAGGGTTTGGTGAAGATGCCGCCCACTCGCCGTTTGATAATAATCTTCCTGAAGAGCGTTTTTACAACAGGACAGTTATTATTGATATAGTGCCGGTTAAATAAATTATTGGGTTGATTGAGTTGTTTTTTAATGTTACATGGGTTAACCCGTGGTTAAGATTCGATTTAGTCAACCCATAATTATTTGCACCCAAAAAAATGATACGCCTTTAAAGTAAATGGCGAAACAGGAAATACATAACCATTTATTTGTATTGAGCGCGACCGCGAGCTTCAGAAAAAATATGGCAAAATGCTATCATCGATAATTATTTTGCTGGTTTTTAATTTATTAAATCACAATATTTTCTTCATTTATTAGTTGTCAGCATACACTTTAATCCTTTATAATAAGCATATTTTCTTGTAAGTATAAGTAGCGTAGTTTTATTTAATTAGAAATAAAAATATTATTTCATCAATTAGCATCAACTTAAATTGGGCCAATTCGTTAAAAACACCCTCCATAAGGCCTTCAGGCTACATGCCCCGTTAAAATAATCCCTCAAAATAAAATAGAATAATTGGCCAAATTAAATCTGGTAAATACAGGCATCGGCTTTGCAATATATAATTGGTTTGTTTTAGCCGGGTAAAAATCCGGGAGATCAAAACCTTAAATAGTATTAAAAAAATACATCATGATAAAAAAAATCGGGTTGGTTAAAAATACCCGGATACCTCAGGGACAAAAAAGTTCCAAAAAAGTAACCATTTTTTGTGGAATGGCAGTCCTTGCTGCATTATTAATGGCAGGATGCCAAAAAGATAATTCAACAAGTACAACACCACAGGCATCTATTTCTACAAACCTTACATCAAGCACTGATGTTGATGCTAAGCCGGTTTACCTGGGCACAGCAGTTAACTTTACTATTTTATCAGAAACCGGAATTTCTACAACGGGTGTTACAGCAATTACAGGTAATATTGGTGTCAGCCCAATAGCCGGAACCGCAATTACCGGATTTGGATTAAAAATGGATGCATCCAATCAATTTTCAACTACGCCCATTGTAACCGGCGAGGTTTTTGCAGCTAATTATGCGCCACCTACACCGGCAAAAATGACCACAGCAATCAGTGACATGAAGACCGCTTTTACTAAAGCTAACGGCCGTACTTTTCCGGCCCCGCTTACTGAAAAATTTGCCGGCGATTTAAGCGGGAGGACTTTGCATCCCGGTTTGTACAAATGGGGTACCGGCGTATTAATATCAGGAGTGGGCGTTAAGCTAAGCGGCCTTGCGGATGATGTTTGGGTTTTTCAGATCGCAAAAAACCTTACTGTAAGTAATGGTGCCATCATCACCTTAGAAGGCGGGGCACAGGCCAAAAATATTTTCTGGGTAGTTTCAGGAAAGGCAACGCTTGGTACTGCAGTAAATTTCAAAGGAAATATCCTTAGTAAAACGCTGATATCAGTAAATACTGGTTCTAAAGTCACCGGCAGGCTACTTGCCCAAACAGCAGTTACTTTAATTGCGGATGATGTTTATCCCTATTAAATATATTTAGCCTCGTATTTAAATTTGAAGCTGTCTCTAAAAAGGCGGCTTTTTTTATTTTAAATTACTACTTTTTTAACATTTTGTGATGAGGGGAAGCTGCCTAACTTGTAAGGGTTATAAAATCCATTTAAACTCCCTGATCTCATGAAATTTAAGCTTCTTTTAATTTTAATTATAGCAGGCATCGGCGCAAACGCGCAGCAATCAACTGATTTGCCAAACTACATACTCGCCAGCCAGATCTCGATCATGGTTACGAAGCTGGGGATGCCGGTTGACTCTGCTGCAAGCTACTTAACTGTGCTGGGTCAGTTTAAAAAGACGCAGCAAACAGCTACAGATGTGTTTTATGGTTGTAAGGAATATGATTCGGTTTTTGATTTTCAGATAACTGAGTCGGGCCAGGTTAAGATCATTATTTGTGATATGCCGGTTTCTATGTTGAGTACGGCACAAAAGGCCATTGTTTTAATGGGGATGACTGCCACCGGTACAGCGGCCCCTCCCGGGTTTACCGCCTATGCAACACCCCAATATGCTGCTTTTTTGAACCCCGAAGCAAGAAAGGGTTACCTGGGCCTGGTATTGGTTCCGGGGCGTTAATATAAAGTATTAATACAAAGGTTCAGATCCTGCATTTCTGCCGGAGTGATTAGTTAGAGTGAGCCGGGAGTTATTTTTAACTGCCGGTTTTTTTATTGTTGACATAAAAAAACCGCTGGGTTGCCGGCGGCTTTTTATTTTTTTGGCTGTATTAATGATTCTATAAGCCGAATGACTTTGAATCATTAATTACCATATAACTATTACTGCTTGCATGTCCAACTGTTTTGTCAACCAGCGCTTTTAATGATTCAACATCAGGTGCGCTCCATAAACAGGCTGATGAAGCGGGGTCTGTCCCGGCCATAAACGTAACAACTTTAAAGCCTTCCGGAACAGGAGGGTTTGCGCCTAAAGCACCCCAATAAGCATCGGGGTCTGAGATGTGGTGGTTTACTAAAATATTCATGGTTTTATTGTTTTGGTTTACGTCTAAGGTAGGGTGCCGGAGATATTTATTAAATGTGAAAAAAGTAGTAATTTATTTAGGTGAACATATTTCGGCGAAGGCATCATGTCCTATTATTAGCAAGTTGGCTTTACAAATTCAGTGTATTTCCAGTTGGACGCCTCTTTTGTCTATCAAAAGCTCAATTGATTTTGACAGATCGAATATGTTGCGAAAAACAATACTACTTGAAATTTTTTCGACGCCTGCAATGCCTTTGTCGGTAGTTACCCGCCACTGGTTACCAAGCGCTTTGTCCAGCATTTTATAATATTTATTATAAAGCTTTACCCATGCGGGTTTATCAACGCTTTTCCCTGACAAGGATACAATTATATACAAGTCGTGATGTTGATCCGAACAAACATTCGTGTCAAACCGGCCCTGGAATAGCCGCTTGCTTTTATAACTTTCAAAAACGGGGCTCTTTAACGATTTGCTTTGTACATTTAAAATCTCCTTATAACCCGTTTGCCGGTAATTATAAAATTCACTTAATGATTTTGCAGTTGCTTTTCTATCCAGGTAAACCGGATCAGTGTTTTCAACGAATGCCAGGAGTTGTTTTCCCGATTTGGTTAAGATCCCGTTTGCATCAAAATAAGTTAATGAATGATCATCGTAATTACCCTGGATTACTGTTTTATCCGTTACCGCAGTCAGGTAGTTCCCCTGCGCAATGGTATTTATATAATCGCCGAAAGTTATATTACCATTGTAGTTTATAAAAATCCCAGTGCCATCAGCAATGCCTTTTCTGTAATGTCCAAAAAAAGCAGTTTCGGTGTTTCCCCAACCTGTTACCGATTCTCCCAGGCCTTCCGGAAGCCCGTTTTTAAAATACCCTATATATACATCGGCATAAACAAAAAATTCACTTGAAGTTAATTTGACGCCGAATCCGTTTTCACAATCGCCGTACTGGCATCCGGTTTTATGCCTGTCCAGGGGCACCGTATCCCCTTTAAAAAAGAAGCCCTTTTTCACTGCATGGTTGTTTTCGTCATAAATAGCCCCGTAACCTTCGAGCTGGTTATCCAAAAATGAACCCTGGTATTGTTTTTGGGTTGCAAACCAGTTTGCATGGCCAACGCCGCTCAGTGTACCGTCAATAAAAGTACCTGTATATGCATCGTTGTTAAAAAACTGAACCCCGCCGTAAAAGTTGTAGCAATCGCCGCTAACACATACCGGCGAGCCATTTTTTGGCTCGTGGTAGCATTTAATCCGCATCCATCCCTCATGGTTTTTAACAGTTAGCGTGGTATAGTCAGCCGGGTGTTTAAAATAAGTAACCGTGTCTCCTAAACCATCAATAGCCGTTCGGATGATCCAGCCGTCCCCAAGGCAATTTTCAAACGCCTTAATAGTGCGTTCTCTCTCATCTGTTAGCGTAGCCCTGTTAATGGAGTAACCATTGTAAACAACAGCACCCAATGCTTTATCATATTCAATATATTCACCATGCAAATCATCAAGGTAATCCCAAATCGGAATCGATGTAAAGTATTGTGCGCTGTCATCGCCCATGGCCTCTTTTGCTATTTCGGCTTTAATGGTCCTCATTGTCGAATCACCGGCTATTGCTTTAACAATAGCCAGTAAATTTTCGCAACTAATATGCTGGGCATTTACCGTATTTAAAATCCCGGCTACCAACAGCGTGATGAGCGGGATACACATCAAAGGTTTTGGTGTATTCATCGTCAAAAATTTAATGCAGTTTTACGTACTAAATTTCATGAATGGCCATATTATTTTACCTAACAATACAGTAGTAAAAAAGTGGTATTTTTTATCCTGTACCCGGGCGTTAAATGTTTAAACATCAGGTTTCAATCCACATAGTTTATGAAAAGTTAATATCGATATCTATTTATTATATATTAAAATTCAGGTATATTTATAACACTAATCCAATGCCCTGATTAATGAGAAGCTCTCTTATTGTACTTTTTATTGTCCTGTTTTCGGGCAGGGTAGCTGCGCAGGATATTATTCCACGGTTCGAAAATATCGGGGTCAATGATGGCCTTTCGCAAAGCTCAGTATATAGTATCTTTCAGGATAAGAAAGGGTTTATGTGGTTTGGTACAGCCGATGGACTTAACAGGTATGATGGTGAAAATATTCGCATTTATAAAATAAATGATAAAAAAATAGCCAATTCGAACTTTATCCACGGTAACATTTCGGAAGACAGCCATGGCAACATATGGTTTTGCAATGAAACCGGTTTGTTTTATTACGACCCGCTAAATGACAAACTTAGCCGTAAGCTTATCTTTAAAAAGTATGGGTGGACAGCGGGTATCTTCATCGACAGCAATGACATTTTCTATATTTTCAATCCGGCGGCGGGCATTTACGCCTACCATATCTCTACTAGTCAGCTTATCTTAACGGCTTGCCGGCTTAAAGAACCCTACACAAATTTTGTATCGGAACAGTTAACCACAGATTATAAAAATACGATTTGGATAAAATCCCCGGAAGATAAGGGCGTATTTGCTTTTAATACACAAACCGGAAAGCTTAAATTCATCAGGCCGGCAATTGATTTTTACTCTACCTTTTATACAGGCGACGGGAGGCTGTATAACCTGCAATCGCCGGGGAAAATAATCGTTACAGATTCGGCTTTTAATGTATTGGATAGTGTAGCCTTTGGGCTACCGTTAAACAAAACGCTTGATGTGCAGGCCATTCGGAGCGATGCCTACCACCGGATCTGGATCAGTACCTATGATAATGGTTTGCTTTGTTATGATGAACACACCCGTACTTATATCAATTACCTGCACGATAATTCAAGGGTGAAAACTTTGCCAATCAATATTCTGTCTGCCCTATGTATTGACCGATCAGGTAATTTATGGATCGGGACAGATGGAGGTGGCGTATGTAAATTAGACCTGAAGCCGCCGAAATTCAACCTGTTCCCGCTGAATGAAGGCGATTATCCATTTTTAAAGGACTACTTTATTAAATGTTTTTTTGAAGATAAAAGCGGCCGTATTTGGCTTGGAACCCATAGCAGTGGGCTAAATATTTACGATCCGGAAACCAGGTTGATTAAAAGTTATGATTACCAGCACTACAAATCAAAGGGATTGCCCGGATCAATCATTTCAAGTATTTTAAAAGACAGAGATGGGCAGATCTGGATATCCGGCAGTTTGGGTATTACTATTTTTGATGAAGCGACCGGTATTTTCAAGCCGGTTAAGGTAATTAACGGCCCGGTGCTTAATGAACACAGCAATTTTGTTTATAAGCTAATCCAGCTGGAAAATGGCGAACTGGTTGGCGCAACTGCTTACGGCCTGATGACAATAAAAAAAAACGGGGCGGGTTACACTTGTTTTTTTGATAAATCGAAAACGGCTAACGTTTTCCTCACAACTGACGTGGTTGAGATGGGCGATCATACCCTGTGGGCCTCATGCCCGTTACATGGGCTCATCCACTATAAAAAAAAGGGCGATGAATTTGAGGTGTTAGAGAAGCGGTTTCTGCTGATTGATATCAGGAGCATTCACCCTGATGAAAAGGATAGAAACGCTCTTTGGATCGGTACCGGGATCGGCCTGATTGAATTTAACACCCTCACCAATAAGCAAAGCTTTTATGATGAAAGGAACGGCATGGCAAACAGTTATGTGTATGGCGTTTTAGAGGATGAACAGCATAATTTTTGGATGAGCACGAATATGGGCCTCATTTTTTTTGACCGGCAGGAAGGAACCTTTCAAAACTATACGGCAAAAGACGGCCTTCAGAGCAACGAATTTAACACCCAGGCATTTTATAAGGGCGCATCGGGCAACATGTACTTTGGGGGCATAAGGGGTTTTAATTGGTTTAATCCAAAAATCACCAGAACTCCCGCTTATACTGCGCCGGGAGTGGCTATCACCTCTATCAGTATTGATGACAATCCGTATGTTAAGGACGAGCAGTTTTCTAAAAGTAAAACCATATCGCTTAATTACGATCAAAACAACATTAGCTTCAGGTTTGCGGCGCTTGACTTTACCCGGCCACAGGCAAATAAGGTTAAATTTATTTTAGAGGGCTGGGATAAAAATTGGATCACCTCAGGCGATAAAAATATGCGCTACACACATTTGATGCCCTCGCATTATATATTAAGGGTTAAAGCGGCAAATAGCGATGGCGTTTGGAGCAAAGAAGAGAAATTAAATATTATAGTAAATGCGCCATTCTGGCAAAAGACCTGGTTTTATGTGTGTGCTTCAATTGTGTTTTTAGCGCTGATTATTTATATTACCTATTATGTTTCGCGGCAAAAAATTAAAAAGCGATTAGGGCAACTCGAAAAGCAAGCTGCTATTGATGCAGAGCGGAACCGGATAAGCAGGGATATGCACGACGAAATTGGCAGCGGATTAACACATATTGCGCTTTTGAGTGAGTTGATACAAACCCAGCAAAAAACTGAACGTACCATAAAAAATGATTTGGGGAGCATCTCCATTGTCGCCAGGAAATTGGTTGAAACTATGAGCGAGATCATATGGGCCCTAAATCCGCAAAACGACTCGCTTGAAAATCTTTTGTCTTACATACGTGAACAAATGCAGCAGCTTTTTGAACCGTTTAAACTCACGTTAAAGATCGATTTCCCGGATGATGTACCACAAATAAGGTTAAGCAACGAGCAGCGCCGGAATTTATACCTGGTTACTAAAGAGGCCCTCAACAATGTAATGAAGCATGCAGATGCCAATCATGTTAAGCTTTCGCTAAGGCTCGATATTGACCGGGTAAATTTTGAAGTGAGCGATGACGGCCATGGAATGCATGCTAAAACTACCCGGCTAAGTGGAAACGGGTTAAAAAATATGCGCAAACGCATGGAAGATATTGGCGGCACCATTGAATGGATAAACCAGGAGCGGGGATTAAAAGTTGTTTATGCGCTGAGCCTGGAAAATAATCAGGAGTCAAAGGCAAGGAAAAACGCAACGGCTATTTGATGCTGTAATAACGATGGGCTATGCTTATTTCGACTTTGTTTCTATCTTGAATCCTGGTTCTTTACTCTCGGCTCTTTCTTCATAATTACTACTTTTTTAACATTTGGAAACAGGTAGTGAAATATTAAATTTATAAGCAAATGACACCGATAGTAATCATAGAGGATGACGAGAAGATACGCAACTATTTGGGTGCGTTGCTGGCCGGTTCAGGTGAGTTTAACCTAAAGGCCTCTTTCATTAGTACTGAAGAAGCAATGGAGTATTTTGAAGCAGGACTTGGTGATGACATTGAACTGGTATTAACAGATATTCAACTGCCGGGAAAATCGGGGATTGAGTTGATCGCCTGGCTAAAGCCGCGCCGGCCTGACATACAGTTTATGGTGCTGAGTGTATACGATGATGCCGATAAGGTATTTAAGGCCCTGCAGGCCGGTGCCTCTGGCTATGTTTTAAAAAATACTTCATCAAATAAGCTCATCGAATCATTGATAGACCTGCAGCGGGGCGGCAGCCCCATGAGCAGCCAGATCGCCCGCAAAGTAGTGATGGCTTTTCAACAGGAAATGCCTTATGTTGATGCCAAAGATAGTTTAAGCGATCGCGAAAATGAGGTACTGGCATGGCTGAGTAAAGGCTATAGCTACCAGGAAATAGCCGATCACCTGTTTATTGCGATTGATACGGTGCGTACCCATATCAGAAACCTGTACGAAAAATTGCACGTGCGCAACAAAAAGGAGGCCTTGCGCAAAACCGGGTTAAGGTAGTCGCCGGTCACATCCCCTGCATTGGGCTTAAATTTTCCATCTCGCCGAATATTTCAATTAACTGGTCGATAGATGTGAAAATTAATTACACAGAAATAACCGTGCGGATAAAAACCATTTGTAATTATGAATGTTTGTTTTTTAACCGATGGATAATAATACCAGTACGATTGCCATTATTGTAGCGCACCCTGATGACGAGACTTTGTGGGCGGGAGGAACAATCCTTAGCAATCCCGGAAAGCAATATTTTATCGTATGCCTGTGTAGAAAATACGACACTGACCGTGCCCCGAAATTTGAAAAGGTTCTTAGGATTCTTGGTGCAGAAGGCATTATGGGCGACCTGGATGACGGCCCTGACCAAGCCCAGTTGCCTGAACACGACGTTCAAACCGCAATCCTTCAATTGTTGCCCGCCAAACATTTCGATCTGATCATTACGCATAGTATTTACGGGGAGTACACGAGGCATCGGCGGCACGAGGAAATTGGGAGGGCTGTAATTAATTTATGGCATAGTGGCAAAATAAATACAAATGAACTTTGGGCATTTGCTTACGAAGACGGGCATAAAGCCTATTTGCCCGTAGTAAACGAGGATGCACCCCTATTTTACCCTTTAACGCACGATGCGTGGGAAAATAAATTTAACATCATTACCAAAACATACGGATTTGCCTGGGATAGCTGGGAGGCGCAAACCACTCCCAAAAAAGAAGCGTTCTGGCAATTTAAAAATGCAAACCAGGCGCAGGAGTGGCTGGATAGCGGAAATATAAAATCATGAAAGTATTATTATTATATGATTACCCTGCCTCGCCAAGCGGATTAGCGACCCAGGGGGATTTATTATACAGGGGACTGCTTGAAATTGGCGTAGACGCGCATGCAGTGAACTGCGAATCGCCGCAGGAGAAAGAATGGTATTACAAATGGTTCAAGCCTGATGTGGTAGTGGGGATTGGCTATTGGTGGCATACCCCCGATTTGATTTTACATCCGCAAAAATACATGATGCAACCCGTTCCCTGGCTGGTTGCCGACGGTTATATCGCCAATTACCAGGATGTTCTGAATGATCTTCCGCTAATACTGGTAACCTCCAATTGGGTAAAGGAAATGTACATGAGGGATGGAATAAACGGGGATAATATTGAAGTGCTGCCGGTGGGCTGCGACACCGATACGTTTGTCCCATTTGCCAAGGACAACCCTAAAGTATTGGCTATTCGGGAATCATTAGGGGTGTCGTCCGATGAACTCATGATCCTGACGGTGGGGGGCGATGCGGCTTCAAAAGGGGCCGAAGAAGTAATGCAGGCGCTGGCGATGATAAAAGATAAGGTGCCCCCGTTTAAATACGTTTGTAAGGTATGGCCCCAGCCACGCACCGAAATACAAAACAAAACCGATATCGAATTGGCGATGAAATTAGGGATCGCCGATAACATCATCTTCTCTTCGGGCATTAATTCACGGAACTATATGCCTTACCTTATCGGTGCCTGTGATATTTATGCTGCGCCGTCACGTCTTGAGGGTTTTGGCATGCCACAAGTAGAAGCGAACGCTTGCGAAAAACCGGTTATCGGCATAAAAGCAATGGCCTTGTTGGATACCATGATTGACGGGGAAACCGCTTACCTGGCCGGTGTGGCCCAAAAAATAGTGGTTGACCATGTGTTTATTGGTACTGAGGCAGGCTATGAGAATCATCACCGCGTAGATTTTGATATCCCGCGTACTGTTGATTACAGGGCCAGTTCCGAAGATATTGCAACGTATTTGCTCGATTTAATGAACCATCCGTTATTAAGGATACAAATGGGTAAAGCCGGACGGAAACGGGTATTGGAACATTTTGATTACAGGCCGGTGGCAAGGCAATTTGTAAGTATCATCAACCGGAAATTGGGGATAAAATAGGGCGAAAGAAAGGACCCGGGATTATATTAGTAAAGGTAATTATACCATGCAAAAAACAGAGAGGGATGAAATTGAAAAAGCAACAAAAGTTGCTATTGAAGTATTACTGCATAATGCACACGGACCGTTTAACGGACTGCCGCGTACCGCGGGTTGGGGATATCCTGAACCCTATACCCGAGATCTGATGTTTTCGATATTTGGTATCGCGGTTAGCGGAAATGCCGAATTGATTGAAAGTATCCGCATCGTTTTGGAAACACTGGCTGAAAACCAAACGGAGCATGGCCATATTCCTTCATTGGTGCATGATAACGACGACCGCGGCGCCAGTGATACCACGCCGCTGTTTATCTTGGGTGCCGCGATTTACCGGAAGCTGACCCATCAGCCCGATTTCCTGGAAATTGCTGTTAATAAGGCCCTGGTTTGGATGGAATACCAAAGCCCGGCCGACAAATATATGGTTGCCCAGCAGCCTACCAGCGACTGGCGCGACGAACAATGGGTTATAGGTTATGGCCTGTTTGTAAATACGGTAGTATACAGTTACCTGAAGATGCTGGGCGATGATGAACGTGCCGAAGATATTAGTCACGAGATGAAACAATTCACCATCGACGACGGCTATATGCCGCATCATATCCATGAAGGGCTGATGGTTAGAAGTAAGCCGTATTTCGCATTTTGGTCGTACAAAGTATTTTGCTCTGACAGGTTCGATCTTTTAGGAAACAGCCTGGCCATATTATCTGGCCTGGCATCCCTCAGCCGGGCGGAGGAAATAGTGGATTGGATTGAAAATAATTGTAATGCAATGAAAAAAAACGGCGATCTGGCTGTTGGACTGCCGCCTAATTTTTTCCCCTACGTTTTACCCGGCGACCTCGACTGGCATCCGCGGTATGCGCAATTTAACCTGCCCGGTAATTATCACAATGGAGGCGTGTGGCCTTTTATTTGCGGCTTGTATGTGGCCGCGCTGGTCGCCGCAAAGAGATATGAACTCGCTGAACAAAAACTGGTTGAATTGACCAGATTAAACAAGTTATCAAAAGATCCCGAACTGGAGTTTGGCTTTAACGAATGGATAAAAGCCCAAACCGGCGTTATTATGGGTGTAGACTGGCAAACCTGGAGCGCGGCGATGTACCTGTATGCGGCAAAATGTGTGGAACTAAGAAAAACACCTTTTTTTGAGGAGATGCGGAGTTCGTAAAAACTGCTCCCGGCCAATATTTTTGCTTAATTATCCGTTAAAACTCGGGACCTAATGATTTCGTTGTAAATTCCACCCCACAAACCGATCCGTTTTTTTAGCGCTATGATGGACGCCTTTTCAACCTCATCCCATTTCTCTGCGTCATTCCTACAAAGTCCGGCAGTCATTTCTAAAGCCAGGTGGCTGTGATGATCGCCGTCAACTTCAATATGGCGGTCGAGGTAGTATTTAAATTCAGATACCTGGCCCGGGAATTTTTGGTTAAGGTCATTTACGACCGACAAAAACATATTAGGGATCAGGTCTTCCCGGCCAAAGGTGAACACGGCAGCCTGCAGGTGTGCTTTGCCGCTGTTGATGATATCAAAGGTATAATTTACAAACTCTTTGGCTGCATCCGGCACTTCAGCTTCATCAAATGACTGCTGAATGTTCCCTGTATTTTTTAAGGCATAAATAAAGTTTAGAAACCTCTGCGGCTCGTACCCGCATTGCTTCATTGCATCCAAATAAAGCTCATAATGGCTTTTGCGGACACCAGTGGCATCCACATCAGATTCTTCGCCGCATACAATTTCATTGATCAGGTAGCGCGTATTGGCCGAACCCACCGGGAACCAGGGCACCTGTGTACAGGTTAAATTATTTTGAAGCGCTTTTAGCAGCGACATAAAATCCCAAACGGCATAAATATGGGAATTCATAAAAACGCCCAAATCATCAATGTTTTCAATTAAACTGTATACCGGGTGGTTAATGATCTGCTGCCTTAAAGGTTCAATTGTTTCCTGTATTTTTTTGATATGGGGGTTCATCTATTCCGCTGCTTTTAAAGGCGGCAAAGGTAAAATATTGGTGTCAAATAGAGTAAGAATGGAATTCCTTATTGGAATATTTGGTTAATATGAGATAATAATGACTTGAAAGGAATTACTCTTTATCCCCGCAGCTTTCTCTATCTTGTTTGTCAAGCTTTATCATCGAGGTTTTAAAATCGCTGGCAAAAAATTGATTGTCGTAGGGGATTTCATGATCCCAGATGACTATTCGATAGTTGTGATCTGAATTTTTTCCGCTTGTATCAAAACATAAATGCCCCCAGTCGCTCCAGTTAGCAAAGGGAATAAGGCCTCTTTCTATCAAAAACTCTTTTGGATAACCATCGAAAATCATTTCTGATAGTGATTTCCTCCAGGTAAATACAGGATGTTCACAAAACGATGCCTCTGAGATATTCAGCTCATAGAAATGTTTATGCTTAAGAAATGTTATATAATCCGCAGGTAGTACATGCCCTATTCTGTCCTCAAATTCTGAAATTTCCGAATCTGTAACTCTGCTATTGATTGGGAACCAGGTTCTCCATTCTTCCTTAGGGTTTTGATCGGGGTCAGCCATTAATGAATCAATTTCTGTCGGTAATTTGTTCCCTTCCGCCCCCATCCATTTTTGAAGGTGATAGTCAACTATTGAAATAATATCTTCATTTGCCATGAGAAGGTAGCCTTGCTCTATAAAATCTGCAATATAAATATAGAACTTATTAACAAAGAAAAAGCCCTCCAAACGGAAGGCTCTAAAACTATTTGTCTAATTACATAAAATCGGGGTAATCAAAAATTAATCGGTGAAATCCCCCCAAATAAAATCGGGGTAATCAAAAATTAATCGGTGAAATCAAAAACTAAACTTCCGCCAGATGATCCCCGGTAACGGTTTGCTTTATTTTAGCTTCCAGTTCTTCCATCAGTTCAGGATTATCCTGGATCAGTTGTTTAACGGCATCGCGGCCCTGGCCCAAACGGGTTTCGCCATAGCTGAACCATGAGCCTGCTTTTTTGATTATATTATGTTCCACACCCAAATCGATGATCTCGCCGGCTTTGGAAATGCCCTCGCCAAACATGATGTCAAATTCTGCGATGCGGAAAGGAGGCGCAACTTTATTCTTCACAATTTTTACTTTCACCCGGTTACCTGATACTTCGTCGGTATCCTTGATCTGCGAGATCCGGCGCACATCCAAACGTACCGAAGCATAAAACTTCAAAGCGTTACCGCCGGTGGTTGTTTCAGGGTTACCAAACATTACGCCGATCTTCTCGCGCAGCTGGTTGATAAATATACAGCAGCAACCCGTTTTGCTGATGGTACCGGTAAGCTTACGCAATGCCTGCGACATTAAGCGTGCCTGCAAACCCATTTTGGAATCACCCATTTCGCCTTCAATTTCGGCCTTGGGTACCAGGGCGGCAACAGAGTCGATCACCAGGATGTCAATAGCGCCTGAGCGGATCAGGTTATCGGCAATTTCAAGGGCCTGCTCGCCGTTATCCGGTTGTGAGATCAGCAGGTTTTCTACATCAACCCCTAATTTTTTTGCATAAAACCGGTCGAATGCATGCTCCGCATCAATAAAGGCGGCAATGCCACCCTTTTTTTGCGATTCGGCAATGGCGTGGATCGCTAAGGTGGTTTTACCGGATGATTCAGGGCCGTAAATCTCAATTACCCGGCCTTTTGGCAAACCGCCAACGCCTAAAGCAATATCCAGCCCGATAGAACCGGTTGATATAACTTCCGTCGCTTCGATCGCGGTATCACCCAGTTTCATGATGGTACCTTTTCCGTATGATTTTTCCAGCTTATCAAGGGTTAGCTGTAATGCTTTTAATTTATCTGCGCTGCTCATCTTTATAAAAATTGTGAAAACAAATGTAAAAAGTATTTTTGATAATTGCTAATTTTTTTAGTAAATTATTTGTTGGTTTATTAAGTGAAGGGTTTATTAAGTTGATTAAGTTAGGAAGTAAAAATATAAATAGCAAAAACAAACTATTCACATAATCAACTCAATCAACCACTCACTAACCCTCAACACTCCGCTTCACCAGTTCCTTGCTGATCTTATTTAAAGCAACCTTCTTTTTCTGTTCCTTCACCTTTTTAATTTTTACCGCTTCTGCTTTTTTAAGCGCCGTTTCGGTATGGGTTTGTTCGTAATATTTACAAAACCAGCTGATAGGGCATTGCTCGCATTTGGGGCTGCGGGCCAGGCAAATGTAGCGGCCATGCAATATGAGCCAATGATGGGCAACCCCCAGCAGGTTT
>NZ_CAIWNH010000151.1 GCF_903913935.1 uncultured Mucilaginibacter sp. | reverse complement strand
GCAGAACGATACCTTTTTTGGGTTTTACAGGTTCATCACTGCTAATGGCCCTGTCAACTGTCCGGGTATCTGACACTGTTGATGCAAAAGATAATTCAGTTTGTTCCCTGTTTTTTAGTAAAAACGTATATAAGTCGTCTTTTATAGTTTGCTGACGGGTAATATCAACCAACTTTCGTTCTTTAACCGGTACTGTTTTGATCATACCGGTCATATTATTGCTCGTTTTTTCCAATTGCTGGCGGGTAACATCCAAACTCCTTTTAAGCGTTTCAATATTATCGTAGATGTTGTGCTTTAAGGTTGCTATCTGTTCGTCAATGCCCTGTACTATGGGGTTGCCTGGCTTAACAACCTTTACCGTTGCCTGTCGTTGCAATTCCAGCTGCGACAGCTGGCCGATAAGGCTTAGCAGAGTAGGGTCGTCGAGCCCCATGAGTGTTTGTGGAATTGATCCCTGGTCATTATTGGAAGAAGTAACATGTTTTTCAATATCATTTAGTACACTTTGTTGTAGTTTTACTGTATTTAACTGTGTATCATTGGTTTGAACATTTTGTAAAAATATCTGCGATGCTGCGCTGATATCCGTAATTCCTTCCTTCGATTTATAATCTTCAACCTGTTTTTCGGCGGTGCCCAATTCGCCGGAAATCAGCTTCAGGCGTTCATTGATAAATAACAAAGTATTTGACGCCGACAAATTCTTGTCAGCCAAACCAGCAGCGTTATAGGCATTGATCAGTTGATTTAATATATCCTCTCCTTTTTCGGGGATCGTATTTTCAATTGTCATTACCAGTACAGTTGACATTTTACTGCTCGGTTCTATCCTTATCGCACTTGAAAGGTCTTCAGCAACATTTTTTGGTGAAGCAATATTGACGATTATCGACTTCATTTCGGGACTTTTCCCTGTTTTACTGAGTTTGATAATGCCATAAGGCGTGTTCGTCTCTTTGTTAAAAAATATCTTTTGACCGTTAACAGTGGCGCTTTCTCCATTGAGTATCGCTATTTTTAATGGCTTTTTATACGTTTCCGAAGTGGTGGAAATTAGCTCTAATTTCAAAGGGCTCCTATTGTAGAGCTCAACTTTGCGGAACAAGCCTTGCAAATAATAGGTTACGTTTAGCTTAAGGGTATCTACCACTTCTTTCATCAGGGTGTATGAGGCCAATACCTGGATCTCGTTATCCACAACTTTATTTGATGAAAAAATGTTCATTTGTTTCATCATATCATCTTCCTGGCCAATGCCTTTTTGCTGGTCTTTTATTAAAATGCTGCTATGGATAGAAAAAATGGGCGCATGCACCTTTAAATAAATAAAGCCGGAAACTAATGAAAGCGCGAGCGCTAACACGAACCACTTCCAATAAATAGAATATTTGTACACAAATTCTTTTAGGTGAAATTTACTTTCCTCATTCGAATCCTGTAACAATAATGGCGCAAAAGGATCTTTACTCATATCGTTTATTTTTTAAGAGCGGCCAATAAAAGTGTTGCTATCAGGGTTAATCCGCTGATGATTATTGGAGCCAGCTGTATGCTTCGGTCACTTGATGTTATCCTGCCTTTTCCGGGCTCGATATATAAAATATCGTTTGGGTGCAAATAATAGAATGGTGAATTAAACAAGTTTCTTTGACTTAAGTCGATCCGGTTAAAAGTTCTTTTCCCATTAATTTCGCGAACCAATAAAATATTATCCCTTTTTGCGTAGATGGTTAAATCACCAGCCATAGCGATAGCTTCCGGGATCGATACCTTTTCATTTGGGATAGTGTAAACTGCCGGGCGAACTACTTCACCTAAAACAGAGATCTTAAAATTAAGGATGCGAATATTTACGGTAGGCTGAACCAGCAAATTGTCGAGCCTGCGGGTAATAGTATCGGCAGCCACAAATGTGGTTAAACCGCTAACTTTTACCTTCCCTATTAAAGGAATGGTAACCTGGCCCAGGTTGTCAACTAAATAACCGATAGCAGCCGGAGGGTTGTTATATTGAGTGGCTTGCTGCGTTACGCTGGCTGCCTGCATAGGCAAATGCGGGTTAACCATCAGGCTCGCCTCCGCGCTAAGGCTGCCGATGTCGATATTTAAAATATCCGATGGTTGTATGGTGGTTACATATTGGTTTGAAATCTCAAAGCTGGCCGAGTCTGCCGACGGGTTAGGCGTTTGAAAATATGCCACATTTTTTTGACTTACGCATGAACCTGATATGATCGCTACCAGGAACAGTAATCCAACTTTTTTAATGAATTTCACAATTATAATATTGGGCTAGTTGCAAATGATAGGACGTCTTAGAGGTTGCTTAATATATAAAAGCCCAGACCGTGCGCTTATTGAGTGTGGTGGCGTTGGTTATGTTTGTTCCATATCTTTATGGACTTATGATTTATTGCCAG